>JAGLUC010000236.1 GCA_023134955.1 Methylococcales bacterium
TGCCACATTCTTTTGATATACTCTTCACGCCCCGCCCTCTTATAGCATCCAGTGATATAGGTATTGGGTATATTATTTTTACTAGAAAAAAATGTAACTACTCACCCCATCAAAAGGGAAGATGCAGGTTGTTGATTTATCAGGCTTGTGCAACAAGGATGTTGCACCAGAGCTTACATGGACGTATTCACGCGTCCTGATAAATCAATGATCTGCATCTTTCAAGTTCAGGACAGGACGTGTAGATACAAAAAAATAATGCCTATTCGTTAAATAATTCAATATCAATCATTTGATAAATCTCATAAGCTGGTTCTTCATAAGGATGAGTTTTGATTAAGGCTTTAACAACAGTAGCAATAAGATGATCATCACAAACCATCTCTACTTTATACTCAGATACTTTTTTAAGTTTATTTTGACTACCTACAAAAGGGTTACTTCCCTCTAAAGCTCTGAACTGCCCCTGCCCTAAAACTTGCCAGCAGCATTGGTCGTACTGACCTATTCTGCCTGCGCCTTGATCAAACAAAGCTTGTTTAACATTTTCCAAGTGTGATTCTGGAACAAAGAAACAGAGTTTATACATGGTATTGAGATGACTTATTGATTTTGTTAGTCACATTATATTTATCTTGTTTTGAGCTGTTTTTTATTGGAAGTGAGGCTTTTGTAGCCTCGCATGATTCGGGCGTGGCAAAAGCCTCACTTCCTACAAATATATTCAATAATACCCATAAACCAAGAAATATATAATCTAACAATGATTATTATTTCGACAGTCTGCCTCATCCCCCTTTTCTAAAGAGCGCGATTAAAAGTACAATACTTTAACTGTCTGCAAAGTCTCGCTTCCACTGCGCCATATAGACTAGCTTTAACCCTCTGTAATCAGCACATTACCTTCTTTTAAGGTTAATGCAAACTGTCCATCTAACAACCCCTCTAATTCTTTTCCAACCATGCTATAGCGCCAACCCTGGCGTATTGGGTTATCATCTTCATTAAATAATAATTTCTCCAGATCTTTTCTACAGGCTAGTGTGGTAGGATTCATCGCATTATCATCTGCTCTCATTCTAACTACTGCTGTTAACACATCTAAGACGGCTTCCTGTTTTTGGGTTTTCTTTGTCGATTTGGATTTATCATTAATAGGAATAGGAGGTTTGACCTTTGCTTGGTTAATTAATTGACAAATAACTTTGCCATATCGCTTAACTATACGTTCGTTAATACTTCGTATATGTCCAAGTTCTGTAACAGTTTCTGGTTGTAATTTTGCCAGTTCTAATAATAAGTCATCTCTTATTAGCCAATTTTTAGGCTTATTTTCTGCCTGAGCAGTTTTTTCTCTCCATTCAGTCAATGCCTGAACAATGGAAAGTTGTTTGCCTGTTAATTTATTTTTGGCTTTTAATTTTAACCAGGCATTGACGGGTGATACTTGATAAAGTTCAGGATTATTTAGTGCTTCAAAATCTTTATCCAGCCAGTCACGCCGACCTAACTCATCTAATTTATCACAAATTGTTTTATAGATTTTGCACAGATAAATAACATCATCTGCTGCATATTTAATCTGCGGTTCAGTTAATGGTCTTTTTGTCCAGTCTGCTCTGGTATGTGCTTTAGATAAATTAACATTTAAAAAACTTGATACTAGCATGGCATAACCAGGATTTTCTTGAAAACCTAGTAATGGTGCTGCTATTTGCGTGTCAAAAACAGGCGTAGTCACTTGACCTGTTAGCCTATAAAAAATCTCCAAATCTTGTCTACAGGCATGTAATACTTTAACAATCTCTGGATTATTAATGACTTCAAAAAGCTCTGTTAGATCAGGGAGTACAATAGGGTCTACACAAACCACCCATTCCGGTGTTGCTATTTGCAATAAACAAAAAACCGGGTAGTAAGTCTTCTCTCTTAAAAATTCAGTGTCCAGTGCTATCCAAGGCTCTTTTTTAATTCTATTGCATAAATCAGCTAATTGTTCAGGTTTATCTATGTATTCGATTGTCATGTTGTATTATATTCTTAAGCGTAAAGAGTATAGAATCCATTATTTGCTGTCTATATTACCTTAATCCCAAGCCGTTTTCTTCACTAAACTATGAAACATCTAGCTTACACTTAAATTAAACAATTTTATGTCTATTCGATTTTTAATTATTCCCGTGACCGCTTACCAACAAAACTGTACTTTATTGATCTGCAATAAAACCAATAAGGCTGCTATTGTAGACCCAGGTGGTGATATTGATATTATTTTAAAGACAATTAACGATGAAGGTGTTGTACCCGAAGTTATTTTAGTCACTCATGGTCATCTTGATCACGTTGGTGGAGTTGCCGAATTAGCAGCTAAGCTTTCTATTCCCATTGAAGGTCCACAATTGGAAGATAAATTCTGGCTTGATACTTTCCCCTCTCAAATACAAACTTTTGGCTTTCCAGACTGTGAGGTTTTTACACCTGATCGCTGGTTAAATGATGGTGATAGCGTTTCTGTGGGAGACCAAACATTACAGGTCATTCATTGTCCTGGGCATACACCAGGGCATGTCGTCTTCTTCCACAAGCCATCCAGACTTGCTTTGGTGGGTGATGTGCTTTTTAATGGCTCTATCGGTCGTACAGACTTTCCCAGAGGCGATTTTAATACTCTGATTAATTCGATCAAAAACAAACTATGGCCTTTAGGTAAGGATATTAGATTTATCCCTGGCCATGGACCTATGTCCACTTTTGGTGAAGAAATGAAATCCAATCCTTATGTGAGCGTTGAATAGAGGAGTACTTTCTATGTTTTAGAAGAAGACTTGTTATGGATTCTGCGTTGAAATCTGCGTTGTGATTTAACTCGTTTAATATTCAAGCATTGCTTGTTAACTTCTGTTTCTGATAATAATTGAAAAATATCGGCACTCATGCCGTCAGGAAGATCAACCAAGGTGTAATGATGTCGAATATCCATCTGCCCTATTCGCATTTCATCCACACCTGACACTTCTACCAGAACTTTTTTTATTTCATCGCTAACTATTTGATGTTTTCGACCTATGTCTAATCGATACCTGACAAGCTTTTGCTTAGCTTTTTGCACAACAGCTGCTTTAGTATTAATTACAGCCTGAACTGGTTTGGTATTATTTCGATATAAATGCGGTTTATTAAGCATGAGCAGAGCAGCGGCACATTCTAAAACACTGACATGCAACTCAGTCGATAATTGCTGGATTAATGCCTGATGTAAATCTAGCCCCCCTTTAGCTAATATTGTCTTTAAGCCATTTTTTAGCTTTTGTTCCTGATTGTTTTGCGGTTGTTTATGCATGAATTTACAAACGATTTAAATTAATATCAACAAATGCTTCGTCACGTAAGCGACGTAACCATAGCTCTGTTTCTTCTTCTATTTTACGTTTACGAATTTCCTCTCTCACTCGACTCTTTTTATGTTCAACACCATTATCACGATTTTCTCTATCTAATACCTGGATAATATGCCAGCCAAATTGTGTTTGAACAGGCTCGCTAATCTCATTAATGCTCAAATTATTCATTGCTGATTCAAATGCAGCAACCAAATCTCCCGGCCCAACCCAGCCAATATCTCCTCCATTAATGGCCGAGCCTTTATCATCCGAATTAGATCGGGCTAAAACAGCAAAGTCATCACCTTCAATAATTCTGGCTTTTAATGACTGTAATCTTTTCCGGGCTTCTGCATCATCAATTAACTCATTAGTTTTAATGAGAATGTGTCTGGCTTTTGTTTTGGTCACAATATGCTTGCTTACACCCCGTATTTCTAATAATTTGATAATATGAAATCCACTTGGACTGCGAATCAGCTCAGCTATATCACCCTGATTCATTTGAATCACTACATCGGTAAAAAGTGTTGGAATTTGCCCCATCGTTCGCCAGCCTAAGTCACCGCCATTTAAGGCATTGCCACCATCAGAGAGTGCAACAGCCGTCTGCTTAAAGTCACGACCATTATTTAACTCATCAATAATTCCCTGCGCCTTGTTTTTAGCTGTTTTAATCACTGAGGAAGAAGCAGCTTCAGGGACTGAAACCAAAATATGCCCCAAATGATATAGAATTTTGTCTTGTCCTACCTCACCTTGTGTTTCGAGGTAATGCTTAACTTCTCTATCAGTCACTTTAATCCGTGAACCAATTTCTCTAGCTCTTAATTGATTAATAATAATTTCACTACGAATACTTTCTTCAAATTGTTGAAAGCTCATACCCTGACTGGCTAACTCCCTCCTAAATTCATCAACCGTCATATTGTTTCTGCTAGCAATATCAGCAACATATTGCCTTAACATTTCATCACTTACCCGAATCCCCGAGCGCTCTGCTAATTGTCGTTGTAATTTTTCCACAATAATTCGCTCTAACACTTGTTTTCTAATCACAAATGTGGGAGGAATCATCACTTGCTTGCTTTGTAATGTCTTTACAATTTTGTTAACTTCACGGTTTAGTTCACTTTCTAAAATCACATCATCTTCAACAACAGCAATAATACTCTCTAAAAACTCAGCTTTGACTGTAAAACTGGTAAGTAAAATGTTTAATAATAAACAAACCAGCACTATTAATTTTATGTTCTTCATTTACTCTGCTCTCTGATAACCTTTCAGGTTTTTTTCTAGGAAGTCATCAACTTTATCGCCAAAACTTGCCAAACCTTTTAATTCGAGTTGTACAAATATTCCCTGATCCATTTTCGCATCAACAGAATCAGTCAATGTATTGGCAAAGCGTCGCCAAATAACACGAAAACGCCAACAACAACTTTCTTTCTCTAAGCCAAGAAAACTTTCTTTTGTAGAGTTGAATTTTAAGGAATATTGCCAGCGTCCCACTGCATTCCAATTATTATAAATAGGCCATTTAAATGAAGCATCCGTCTGGATAATACTGGCTGCCACATCGTGATTATCTCTTCTGTAACGATAGCCTAAATTTAAAATACGCTTGTGCTCACTCTCATATCTAATTTCACCCTGACCTCTTGAAATATCATTAATATCAGGATTCCACTGTATTCCGGCTGATAAAGAAAGATGATCTGTTAATTGAGCTCTCAGTTCAGCGACTAAATTTGACATGCTATTGGTTTCAGGCTGCCCGCCTAAAAGAGTCACATTTCTATCTTTGAAATAAAATATTTCACCGACACTTA
The DNA here is from genome assembly GCA_023134955.1 of Methylococcales bacterium. Classification (GTDB taxonomy): domain Bacteria; phylum Pseudomonadota; class Gammaproteobacteria; order Methylococcales; family Methylomonadaceae; genus QPIN01. Next base: position 5,213 of record JAGLUC010000236.1, read on the forward strand.
AATTTAATCGTTCCTGCCCTGTTTCAGAATCAATCAATCGAGTTGTTAAAGCAGCGCTCACTTGCTGAGCATCTTGTACTCTGTCATTACCACTAAAACGATTTTCTCTAAATAGGCTACTAAAATTAAAATCATAAAGTGATGTATCAAAAACAGGAATGCCTGATTGATCTTTTTCTGGAATGTATAAGTAAAACGCTCTAGGTTCAATAGTGTGAGAAAATTTTTCAAACTCTTTCTCAAAAAACAGACCCGTATCAGCCGAAAAAACAGGGACTGTTCGAGTTATTTGACTAGACACACCAACTGCTTGGTCAGACAAAAAATATTGGGTGTGTTGCAATGATACTTTAGGTTTGAAAAAACCACTGGCTGTTTCAAAAGGAATTGTAATTGACGGCCTTAAATTTACTCTTTGTCCACTAACCCGACCTTTACGAATAAAATTAATGTACTCATTTTTCATGGCTAAATCAACAGGAAACTCGTCAAATGAATGATTTAGATTTAAATTAACTTCTGGTAATTTATAGTAAGGTTTTGAACTATCAGCAACGTTTTTATCAATAGTCTGGTATGTCTCAAGATGTGTACGAAAGTTAATACCTTCAACATTATAATTTAAATCTGCTGAACTTTTAAGGAAACGACTATTAGACAAACCCAAAGCATTGTTTAGTTCATCAAAATAATCTTCATCCGAAACATAATTTAAATCAACATGACTGTTTAAATTTGCTGTGTATTGAGAATTATTTTTAAATGTACCTGAATATCGAGCCTCTTTCTTTAGAACATCATAAGGTAAATATTCAGCGCCTATAGACCCTGATGATTTCTTGGCAAGATAACGAAACTCACCTCCTAACATACCCCCTCTTTTAGACATATAACGCGGCCAGACAGTCAGATCATAATTAGGAGCCATATTCCAGTAATAGGGAATAACCGTATCAAAACCATTTTGATCCGTACTGCCCATGGTTAATGGCAAAAAACCAGACATGCGACGATCATCCAAGGGAAATGATAGGTAAGGCGTATATAAAACAGGAAGTCCTTTAAATTCCAGCCAGGCATGTTTAACGGCTGCCTTACCTGTCTGTTTGTTCATTTTTAAGCGTTTAGCATGAATAATCCAGTCCTGGTTATTCGGTGGACAACTGGTAAATGCAACTCTTTTATATCGAGATAGAAATTTATTATCTCTATAAATAACATCAGAAGAGCCACGAATTGGACCTGAGGGAGAAATAAACAAGGCTTTTCTTAATCGTGCTTCAGTATTACCCAGGTTTAACAGGGTTGAATCGCTGTACATGGACAGGTCATTTTCAGTATAAAAGACATGTCCTTGAGCATCCATGGATTGAGATATTGAATCATAACTTGCCTGGTCAGACACTATGGTTTGATCGGCACGAGTAATTACAACATTGCCAAAAAAACTGGTAATTTCCTTATCAAAAACTTCAGAATAGTCTGCCCTTACATCCATAGGTGCATCATCTCTTAAATCTTTGCTGGCAATATAAGGTCGTGCCGTACGTACCGCTGAGGTACAATTTTCCCAGGGGTTATACTTTAATCGAGATTGTAACGATTCAAAAACAAATTCTTGATCATAATCAAATGCTGGCGGTAACAGACTCATGGAATACTCAGAATCATCCATAACCCTGGCTTTTCCTTTAGGATCAAAACCGTTTAGATTACAATTCCAGGTTTCGCCATCCACTTTTGATGAACATGCCCAACCAGTAGGATTGGACTCTTTTTCAGATGGCTGAATGCCAGTTGCTTTTGCTTTACTTGGAATAGCTGTGGCTGAATTTACCGTAGGCTGACTAGCTTGAACTGGCTTTATTTTAATGTTTTCCTCTTTAGCGACAGGCGCTTGAGTGGCACATCCCCATTCTCCATCTGCTGATTTACTACAACCCCAAACATCACTATCAGCTTTAGAGTATGGTGCAAATAACATCAGTAAAAAAACAAAAAAAAGTCGGCAATGCATATTTGCGTGTCGGTAAAATTAGCTTTATAAGTCATAAATCAATAAAATAGAGCGTTATTTTACCTTAGTTTACAGCCACTTTTTAAATAAAGTATCAAAAACACCATGTTGAACACAGATACCCGTGCCAAATCGATCATTCATTGGCTAAGTCACACCCTTAAATTAGAGATCAAACAGTTTGAAGCTGCATCCAGTGATGCTAGTTTTAGACGATATTTCAGAGTGATACATAGCAAAGGGCAACATATTGTTATGGATGCTCCTCCCGAAAAAGAGGATACAGAGCCCTTTATCCGTACTGCTCAATTATTTAAAAAATACGGCGTTAATGTACCTGAAATTTATCAACAAGAATTAGAACAAGGCTTTCTACTGCTGGAGGATTTTGGCTCTGAATGTTTTTTAGATAAATTAACCACAAATAACGCATCTAATTTGTATGTTAATGCAATAAACCGTTTATGTGAGTTGCAGACTGCTATACCTCTCACCGACTGTCAGTTGCCTCATTATGATGAAACCTTATTAACTAATGAAATAATGATTTTTTATCAGTGGTTTGTAGAGAAATTTCTACAACAAAACATGCCAAACACGATTAAGGAGTCGCTTAATCAACAGCTAATCTCATCAGCATTAGAGCAACCAAAAGTTTGTGTGCATCGTGATTTTCATTCCAGAAACCTAATGGTCACAGCTGATGAATCATTGGGCATTATTGATTTTCAAGATGCGGTCATTGGTGCAATAACTTATGATTTGGTATCCTTATTACGCGATTGTTATGTCGATTGGCCAGAGCATCAAATTAATCAATGGAAAAAATTATATTTTGACAAAATGATTGAGCACAAGTTAATCAATGTGGATATTGAAACTTTTGATTGCTGGTTTGATTTAATGGGATTACAGCGACATTTAAAAGCAATTGGTATTTTTGCCCGTTTACACTTACGTGATAATAAATCAAATTACCTGGACGATATTCCCAGAACATTAAATTACGTCACTCAAATTTGTGCTAAATACCCAGAGCTAAACGAATTCAATGATTTCCTGACTCATACTCTATTACCAGCCTATAAAAAAACATATAAAAATAAACGATGAAAGCAATGATCTTAGCGGCTGGACGCGGCGAAAGAATGCGTCCATTAACCAACACCACCCCAAAACCCTTACTAGTTGCTGGTGGGAAACCCATTATTCAGCACACCATAGAACAATTAGTGTCTGCTGGCTTTACTGAAATTGTGATTAATATTGCTCATCTGGGTCAACAAATCCAGCATACTTTAGGTAATGGTCAACAATTGGGTGCATCAATCGCTTATTCTGATGAAGATGAAACTGCACTGGAAACTGCGGGAGGGATTATTAATGCACTGCCTTTGCTTGGAGATAACCCCTTCCTTGTCGTTAATGGTGATATAGCTAATGACTACGACTTCTCTCAATTAAATAATAAAACCATAGATCTCGCCCATTTAGTATTAATCCCTAATCCAGAACATCATCCCGAAGGTGATTTTCAACTATTAAAAAATGGCATGACCACAGTTCAAGGCGAGTCAAAACTGACATTTAGTGGCATAGGACTTTATGATCCCAAATTATTTGCCAGCACCCAACCTGGTAAAACAAAACTAGCCCCCTTACTACGCAGTGCCATGATTGATAACAAAGTAACTGGCGAAAAATTTGAGGGCTTTTGGATGGATATTGGCACACCTGAACGTTTACAAGAGCTGGATAAACGCTACTTAGAAAACCGAATATAGCGTCTTAAGGGAGACCCCACCTGCCAGGTAAAGGCTTCAGTGTAATAATGCATTAAAGACAAATAGCCAATAAAGCCCAAGGTGATCGCCTTGTATATGTCGGTACTAAAAAACAATTGGCTGATGACATTAACCCATTCATCGCCATAAGCCTGTAATAAATAAGTCAAGCTAAAAGACAGCAAGGGTAAAACCAGAAAGACATGTAAATTACAGCGTGCAGCTAATCTATAAATGCTATTTTGAGGAATTTGATGGTGTTTATTATAGTCATGGGCGACATAAAAAATATAAGCCGTGGCATCATGAACCAATCGTGGCACTAAAATAGCTAAAAAATAATATTGCTGGGTGTAAAAATAAAAACTGCTGACAATCAACAATGTATTTGACCATAGGAAATATTTTCCAAAACGTGTTTGAACATAGCGTTGACATAGTATTGAGCTTAAAATCAAACCAATAGTCAGTACCGTAGAAATCATTTTAATCCACTCGACATGTGCAGGCTCTAAACTGTTTTTTAGAAAAATACCCATGTATATAAATATGCCCGCTGTTACGCTTAACCATAATAGCCAGTAAAAAGCCCAGGATGGCAAGCGACAAATCCCCCTTGCTATACCATGCTGTTGTTTAAACACATGATAAACTGTCCAGCATGCGGTAATGATATATAAGACTTTATAAGGAATAAACAAACTGCCCACACCAAAAACCAGAATGATCAAAACTGTCATAACAATTAACTTGGTCTTGAAAAACTGTAAATATTCTTTATTACTAGTTAGCAAGATTGCACTAGCCATAATATGGGGTGTACCGAAAATTATTTGAAATAATACAAAATGTGACGGACTACTTGGCAAAATTGATTGCAAATAATTGCCCCAATAAAACACATCCAGCAAGTAAATAAAAAAACTTAGCGGGATGATTAAATACAAGGCGATGATAACTTTAAAAGAAACCGCCAGCTTATTTTCAATGGCTACTTCAGCAGAAGCAGAAATATTAGATACATTCATATAATTATTTTTTATTATTGTTATTATTATGTGAATCACTTGAACAGAACTTTAACTTATGACATTTCAACTACACCCTCGTCTGCAACAAGATAGTATAGAAATAGCCCAATTCGCATTATCTCAATTAAGACTGATTAATGACAGTCAATATCCCTGGTTTATTTTGGTGCCCAAAAGAGACAATATTTCTGAAATATATCAATTATCAGAAAAAGACCAGCTGATTTTACAGTCTGAATCAAGTTTATTGGCTAAAAATTTAGCCAAACTTTACCAGGCCGACAAAATGAACATTGCCTCCATTGGTAATATAGTGCCGCAACTGCATATCCATCATATTGTGCGCTATCAAGATGATATTGCCTGGCCCGCACCCGTTTGGGGCAAGCATGATGCAGTGCCATACAGCAAATTACAGCTTGAAAAAATACAACTGCAAATAAACAAGCTACTTGAGAAATATTTAATTAACTAAAAATGCGGTAAAAAATACATCTCTAAAACCATCACTATTAGCATATTTTTCTAATGCTTTGGTCATTACTTTTTTAGTTTCCTGTCGTAGAGCTTCGCGCTGCTGCATAGTTTGTAATTTAGCAACTTCCTGCCCACTGTATAGCATAATTAATTCATGTCTTAATGCAGGTAAATGTTTTTTTATTGTGTCAACATGTTCAGACCCTTCAATCATTAATTGGACACTAATTTGTAAATATTTTTTTGGTTTATCTAAATTAACGGTAAACTTAGGGCTCATTTCCAAGTATTCTATGACAGCTTGTTCACTCTCATCATCACCTGCATAAACAAATTGTGAAACAACAAAAAAACTTAACAATAACATTAAAACTCGCATACCTTTCCCTAATTTAGTTAACATATTCGAATATGACAAAACAAGCTATTGGACCAGTAATGATAGATGTTGAGGGGTTAACGCTCACTTCACTGGAACAACAAAAAATAAACCACCCTAATACAGGGGCTGTCATTTTATTCTCGCGCAATTATAACTCTCCCGAACAAATTACAAAACTAATCAATCATATTCGAGCGGCTCGCGAGGGAGATATTCTTATTGCCGTTGACCAGGAAGGTGGACGTGTGCAACGCTTTCAAACTGGTTTTACCCGACTTCCTCCAGTCGCAGTTTTCGCAAAAAAACCTGAATTAGCAGAATCGGCTGGCTGGTTAATGGCAGCTGAATTATTAGCGGTTGGCGTTGATTTTAGTTTTGCCCCAGTACTGGATATTGACTGCGGCATTAGTGAGATTATTGCTGATCGATCCTTTTCGCAAGACCATCAATTGGCCGCTCAATTAGCTAGTAGCTTTAGAAAAGGCATGGTTTCAGCAGGGATGGCGGCAACTGGAAAACACTTTCCTGGTCATGGTGCGATTGCATTAGATTCACACTTAACGCTACCCGTTGATAACCGTGACTTACAAACTATTAGAGAAAAAGATTTACAACCTTTTAAGCAATTAATTTCTGAAGGTCTAGAGGCTATCATGCCTGCTCATGTAGTTTACCCTCAAGTAGATTCTTTACCCGCTGGATTTTCCAAGTATTGGGTACAACAAATATTGCGCTCTGAATTAAATTTTAACGGCACAGTTTTTAGTGATGATTTAAGCATGGAAGGTGCTGTTTCTATGGGTGATTTTTCTCAACGCGCTATTCTTGCGCTAGAAGCAGGTTGTGACATGGTGTTAGTTTGCAATAATCCAACAGCAGCCGATGAGGTGTTAGCAAGTCTTGCTGTCACTCAAAGTGATAGCAGAGAACAAAGACTAAAAACAATGTTAGCTAAGCCTCACCTTTCTCGTGAGCAACTAATAAAAACAGATAAATGGCAACAAATTTCAAAACAAATCAGTGAATTATCAGCCTATGCTTAATGAAATTAAAACAATCCAATCCTCTGCTGATTTATTGCACAGTGAAGTTGAAGTTGAATCAGCGATTAGTGATATGGCTGATAAAATAAATTATTTATTGCATGACAGAAACCCCGTGTTTCTTTGTGTAATGACAGGTGGTCTTATTGTTTCAGGAAAATTGCTCAATCTCCTTAACTTCCCTCTCACCGTTGATACCATTAATGCCAGTCGTTATAACAATGGGACAAATGGAGGTGTAGTGCAATGGATTCAAACACCGCGAACTAACTTAAAAGACAGAACTGTTTTAATTGTTGATGATATTCTTGATGAAGGCATTACCCTTGAAGCTATTGTTCAATACTGCCAAAGCCAAGGAGTAAATTCTATCTATACGGCAGTTTTGGTAGATAAAAAACTGGCTCACAAAAAACCTATTATTGCTGATTTCGTTGGACTTGAAGTTGAGAATCGCTACCTATTTGGTTATGGTATGGACTATAAAGGCTATCTAAGAAATGTAGCTGGAATTTATGCTTGTCCTGACGAGTTACAAAATAAAAAGAAAATATAGTGTGCCATGTTCAAGGGTTGAGCCAAACTTGTACACCGCGTATTGGATGGGATCACTGGTATTTTAGCCTATAAAGCAATGCATAATGCCATGAAGGGCATATAGTAAAGCAATGCAGCAGTTGCCGAAAGAGATAAATAATACCAAATTTAAGGGCGCGAACCCAATATCATTAAGTTAAGCAAACTGAAATAGGA
>JAGLUC010000237.1 GCA_023134955.1 Methylococcales bacterium
AAACTTCATACGGGCTACTTTTTCATTACTGCAAAAACTTTTGGAACGATTAATAATAATGAGCGTAAAGAGTATATCTAAATCAAAAACTCAGTCTTCTCATGCCCTGCATCAAGAAATAGCTGCATCCATTTTGGAGCGATACCCCGTCCAGTCCATGTTTGAGAGGCATTATCTGGATTACGAAATTTAGCCGCTACCTTCTTGCCTTTTCTTACTAGTTTTTCACTGTTATCATTTATATCGACAGTCACTCCAATTGATGCTGCCAACTCATTAATTTGTGCAATCACCTGTTTACGCTTTTTTACTTGCTTATCTTTTAACGCTTTCTCCGCATTATCAATAACAGTTTGTAACTCAGCTTCTGAAAAATTTTTATATTCGATCATATTATTCATACATTATAAAAAAAATATTTTTCAAGTATATCGCATTATTAATTGAACATAAATTAACTTATTGAGCTTTAATCACATTAAATTTAATTTTATTTAAAATAATACCTTCTTTATTTACTAAGCTAACAGTCCATGCACCTGACTTTGAATAAGGTATCAATTTACTGGTTGAAGCCCGCCATCTATTCCCCCCTATTTTAATTATTCGCTTATAAATCTCATGTTTATTCCACATCCATTGGTGATATAAAAATTGTCCCTTCATATCAATAATTTCAGTGAAGTAATAAACAGCAGTTGCGTTTGCCATAGTCACTGGTAGTGGCATTTCTATTTGCCCTAAAGGTTCTTTATTATTTATTCCTTTAGTTAATAATGCTCTAATAACTCTAGGGTCTAGTATCTCGCTACTAAAAGACTGTATATTTACTTCTGTTTTATTTTTAATACTATTATTATACTCGGCAATGGATATTATTTTCTCTATTTTAATATTCCTAGTAGCATCATTAACCTTGGCATTAACAGGTTCTCTGGTTGTCTTTATTTCTAGAGTATTTTCTACTTTCTTCTCAACTGATTCCCTAGTAAAGAAATAGATTACAAATAATATGATAAATAGCAAGGATATAACTGCAACTAATATCCGCTTAACATGCCATTCTGTCACCATTTCAGGTTGCGCATCCTTATTCAAGCTACTAGCTGTAATTTGCTGATTTATTTTAATGGTAATTTTATGGCTATCTTTCATAAATCCACTCTTTTTTCTAGTTAAACGCTATACTTTGTAATATCATTTCATTTGCAAATATACCATCTAACCTCTAGCCATTTATTGAAATATCGGAACACACATGAGCAACCTGCTAAAACTGTTTCAAGAATCTTCCGCTCTATATGGAAGCAATGCAGTTTTCATTGAAGATTTATACGAAAGATACCTTGAAAATCCTGATTTAGTCCCCGAAAGCTGGCGTGAAAAATTTAATGCTATTCACAATGGAGCCACTCATGAGATTGCTCACAGCCCTATTGTTGACCGATTTGAAAATCTAGCCCTTTCAACTCAAGGTCGATTAGCCAAGTTACAGGGTTTTACCGAAGAAAGTGTCAAGAAGCAATCGGCTGTTGCCAGACTAATTAACAGTTATAGAATGAGTGGTCATCAAATAGCTGCCAACAATCCTCTAGGCAAAAACACCCAACTACCAGTCGACCTGGAAATGGCTTTTTATGGTTTAGCAGAACCAGACATGGATACCTTATTTGATACAGGGACGATTTATGGAAAAGATCGCTTACCACTAAGAAAAATCATCTCTACTCTCAAAGAGATATATTGTGGCAGTATTGGTACTGAATACATGCACATTGTTGATCCTGAAACCAAACGTTGGATAAAAAATAAATTAGAAGGCTCCAAACGTGGGGATAGCACTAGTTCATCTGAGACTAAACTGGCTATTTTAAAATCACTCACCGCTGCTGAAGGTATCGAAAAACATTTACACCATCGATATGTGGGACAAAAACGTTTTTCTTTAGAAGGCAGTGAGTGTCTTATCCCCGTTTTAGATGAATTAATACAAAATGCGGGCGAACAGCAAGTCAAAGAAATTGTTATTGGTATGGCTCACCGTGGTCGTTTAAATGTACTGATTAATATATTAGGCAAAAGTCCTGCTCAATTATTTGGTGAATTTGAGGGCACTCACACCTCTTTACCGGGTGCTATTACCGGGGATGTAAAATATCACATGGGGTTTTCATCCAATATCGCCACCCCTGGTGGCCCGGTTCATTTAACACTTGCTTTCAACCCCTCTCATCTTGAAATTATCAATCCTGTGGTTGAAGGTTCGGTTAAAGCCAGACAAGATCGCAGAGGTAAGGGTAGTGTAGATATTATCATTCCTGTTTTAATCCATGGTGATGCTGCCTTTGCTGGTCAAGGCATTGTCATGGAAACGCTGAATATGTCTGAAACTCGTGCTTTTTCTACAGGTGGTACAATACATATTGTCATTAACAATCAAATTGGCTTTACCACCAGTAACCCCTTTGACGCACGCTCAACTCAATATTGTACTGATGTTGCAACGATGATTCATGCCCCGGTTTTTCATGTTAATGGTGATGATCCAGAAGCTGTCATATTTGTAACTCAATTAGCTCTGGATTTTCGGATGAAATTCCATAAGGATGTGGTGATAGATCTGATTTGCTATCGCAGACTAGGTCATAATGAAGCAGATGAACCGGCTGCAACTCAGCCTATGATGTATAAAACCATCCATAACCTACCTTCGGTTAGAGAGTTATATGCGCAACAACTGATCAATGAAAGTGTGGCTTCTGAGGAAATAGCTCAGCAAATGCAAAAGGATTACCAACTTTTGTTAGATGAAGGAAATCCCGTATCACGTCCTGTATTAAGTGATTCCTTTTATTCCTATTCTGAACAATGGAAAAAATATACCCATCAGGAATGGACTGCCCCCTGTGACACACGTGTTAGCCTTGAGAGTATCCGCTTGTGTAATGAAAAACTACATCAACTTCCGGCTGAATTTGAGTTACACGGCAGAGTGGCAAAAGTCATTGAAAACCGATCTAAAATGTCAGCTGGAGCATTACCCTTAGACTGGGGTTTTGCTGAAAATATGGCTTATGCCACTTTAGTGACAGAAGGTAAAGACATCCGTTTGGTCGGACAAGATGTCGGTAGAGGAACTTTCTCTCATCGCCATATTGCTTTACACAATCAAATTAATGGCGACACCTGGTTTCCTATTCAGCACATTTGTGAAAACCAAGGGCGTGCACAAATTTTTGATTCACTGTTGTCAGAAGCTGGTGTACTTGGATTCGAGTATGGTTATAGCTCAACAGAGCCCGAAAAACTAATTATTTGGGAAGCCCAATTTGGTGACTTTGCCAATGGTGCTCAAGTTGTGATTGATCAATTTATTAGTTCAGGTGAGTCAAAATGGGGACGATTAAGTGGCTTGGTTTTACTTCTCCCCCATGGTTTTGAAGGACAAGGGCCTGAGCATTCATCTGCCAGGTTAGAGCGTTATTTGCAACTGTGTGCAGACCATAATATTCAAGTTTGCAACCCAACTACGCCTGCACAAATATTTCATTTGTTAAGACGGCAGTTACACAGGACTTATCGAAAACCACTTATAATAATGAGTCCTAAAAGTTTATTAAGACACAAACTAGCCATTTCTACTCTGGAAGATCTGACTGATGGTGCCTTTTTGCCTATTATTCCTGAGCTGGATGAAATAGATCCAGACCATGTTACCCGTCTGGTTTTATGTTCTGGTAAAGTCTATTATGACTTATTAGAGGCTCGTAGAACTGATGAGTTAAATCATGTGACTATTATCCGCATTGAACAACTTTATCCATTCCCTAGTGAATTATATAAAGCAGAAATAGATAGATACAGCCAGCTAAAACAAATTATCTGGTGTCAGGAAGAGCCTAAAAATCAAGGAGCCTGGTATCAATCCAAGCATCATTTTTACGACCATATAGATAAAAATATTACTATACATTATGCTGGAAGAGTTGCTTCTGCTGCACCTGCAGTAGGTAGCTATCTCGTCCACATTGAACAACAAAAAGCAGTCATTAAAGCAGCACTTTATGACACATATGAAGGAAATCAACATGAGTCTTGAAATTCTGGTTCCTAGCCTACCTGAATCCGTATCTGATGCAACTCTGGCAACCTGGCATAAAAAAATAGGGGAATTTGTTAATAAAAACGATAATCTGGTTGATTTGGAAACCGATAAAATTGTACTGGAAGTACCGGCTCCGAAATCTGGCATACTCACAGATATTCTTCATCAAGACGGTGCAATCGTTGTTGCAGGTGAGGTATTGGCTATCATGGAAGAAAAAGAAGCTGAACCAGCATCGCAGTCTCAATCTTCATCAACTGACGAGCAACAAACTGAGCATAAGCATAGCTTAACTGAAGAGATGCCTTTAAGCCCTGCGGTTAGACGTTTAATACAAGAAAATAATCTTAATCCTCAAGACATTCATGGTTCAGGGAAAAAAGGTCGTCTGACCAAAGCAGATATTCTTGAATATATTGAAAACCATACTATAGCAGAACAAAAAGCATCTTCTACTGCTGCCGCTGTTATTGCCTCCAAACCAACATTGGTAAAAAGGGAGGAAACACATGAAAGCAGCCCGTCTGTCTCATCAAATTTCAGACCTGAACAGCGTGTACCGATGACACGTCTTAGAGCAAAAGTAGCTGAGAGACTACTACAAGCCCAACAAAATGCGGCTATGTTAACGACTTTTAATGAAGTTAATATGCAAAGTGTGATTAATTTAAGAAATCAATATAAAGACCGTTTTCTACAAAAACATGAAATTAAATTGGGCTTTATGTCTTTCTTTATCAAAGCCTCCATTGAAGCACTTAAAAAATATCCAGCCATTAATGCCTCCATTGATGATAACGATATTATCTATCACGGCTATTATGACATGGGCATTGCCGTTTCCACCCCACGCGGACTTATCGTGCCAGTGATTAAAGATGCCGACCAACTTGATTTTGCAGGAATAGAAAAAAGTATCTTCGACTATGGCACTAAAGCCAAAGAAGGTCGTTTAAGTTACGAAGATTTAACAGGTGGTACCTTTACCATTACCAATGGTGGGATTTTTGGCTCTATGTTATCCACCCCCATACTCAACCCACCACAATGTGCCATTTTAGGTATGCACGCGATTAAAGAACGGGCGGTGGTAGAAGATGGAGAAATTGTTATTCGCCCCATTATGTATTTAGCTTTATCTTATGATCACCGTCTAGTGGATGGTAAAGATGCTGTACAATTCTTAGTCACTATTAAAGAGTGTTTGGAGTCTCCAGCGCATCTTCTGCTTAATATATAGGCTTTTTCTATGACAATATCTACAAAGCAATATGATGTCATCATTATTGGTGC
>JAGLUC010000238.1 GCA_023134955.1 Methylococcales bacterium
GAAGAAAGATACTGTGTTAAGTCAAAAAAGGGATGGAATACTGAGTAGTGAGTTATGGAAGTCTAAAAAATTATTAGATATCGCAGAAATGCAAAATAGATTATCTACACCATTAGGTATGATTTTGCTGACTTTTTTAGCTGTCCCTTTAGCAAAGCTCTCACCACGAGGAGGGGTATATGGCAGCCTGGCGGTGGCATTTGCTATTTATTTTGCTTATGGTAACTTAAAGAGGATAAGCCATAGCTGGGTGGTGAATGAAACAATACCTGTGGCATTAGGTTACCTTGGTATTTATCTTTTATTGCTATTGTTAGGTGGTATCTTATTGGTTCGGTTATATGGCTGGAAATGGATGTTTATACAGGCAAAGCAACGTAATGGGACATGAGTTATATCGGCGGAGATTGTTATTAAAAATTGAATCCACGAAAGGCCAGGTTTCAACAATAATGCATTACTTGAGTATATTGACCCGATCAATTTGCAGCTGTTTAAAATTTTTCTGGAAAAAAACTAAAAACCAGCTCAGGGATGCCAACCAGCATACTGCTAATGAAAAAATATCATGACTGAAAAAATGTGCACCACGCATTTGTTGGGCAATACCATAAACTAGTCCAAGCAATAAACCCGTATATAGCCCAAAAAATCTATATTGTGGGTTTATAATCATTAGGAAAAAATAAAGACTGATAAAAGCAAACCCACCACCAGCATGACCTGCGGGAAAACAATGACCGACTTTAAGATTTGCAGGGACGTAATCAAACAGATGGATATAGGGTTGCTTGCCACCAAATAGTTTTAAATCCCAAGGGCAGTAGATATATGTATGGCTTTTTAATATCGCAATTATGATGGGGCCTGAAATACAAGAAATGAATAAAAATATCAAGGGCTTGCGGCAATAATGTAGTGGTGATTTTGTTGGCAGTGAAAATAACAAGGTCAAAAAAACAATGACACCCATTATTTTAGAAAATTTTTGCCCACCTTTATGAATAATGGTTTCTGCTAACCAGTCATTTTTATAAGGCCATTGCTTAAGTGTCGAGTTATAAAAATATTCACTGATGTGAAAATCCAACGGGGTAAATTCAAGGCTAGAAAAAATCACTACAAACAAAGTGAACGGAATGGCAAAATGAGTTTTTATAAAATGTTTAAAATCAATTTGTGTGGTAGGGGACAAAATAGCTTCCTCTAAGATATTAAAAATAGTGTAATGAATTGTTAATGTGGCGAATTATGTTAGATTAGCGCACTTTACTAACGGCATAAACTGCCCCACAAAAAACAACTGCACTGGGCAAAACAGCCATCAGTATTGGACTAGTGCCATAGACCTGTCCAATATGCCCTGCTATTTTATCGAAAATATTAAATGACATACCTATGATAATTCCAATCATCATGCGTCCTCCCGTTCCCACGCCTCGTTTAATACTCACTACAAAAGGTATGGAAATCATTAACATGACAAAAATAACAAAGGGATTGACTAACCGGCTCCAAAAAGCCAATTCAAATGTTTGATATTTTTGATTATTTTCTTTGAGAAAATTAATGTACTTAAAAAGCTCATGTAAAGACATATTATCTGGTTTAATAATCACAACATTTAACAGGTCTGGGTTAATGGTTGTTTTCCATTCCATTTGACCTTGAATGTTAGTAAATATCTGATTGGAAGAAATTCTCGTTTGACTAACACCCTTCATATTCCACAAGTTGTTTCCTAAAAATGTTGCCTGCTTAAACTGAGTCATTAAAATTAAACGGTCTTGAGCATCTAGCTCATAGGTATAAATATCAGCTAATTCTCCTTTTTCATGAATCTTGCGTACATTAATAAACTTGTTATCCTCTCTTAACCACAGACCATATCTGGAATGCATAACTATTTTATCATGCTGCGCTTTTGTTCTTATTAATTCAGCAGTACGTAATGCTTCTGGTGCAATAAATTCACCAACGACTATTGCGAATAACACCATAATAGCACCCGCATACATTACAAATTTAATCAGCCGGAAGATAGATACTCCAGCGGCACGCATGGCTATGATTTCCTGGTTATTAGCCATCGCCCCTACAATAAAAAGACTGCCTAATAATGCTGATGAAGGAATCAGTTCATAAAGTACTGTAGGCGAATTAAAAGCAAGGTATAGAAATATTTCTTTTAAACCATAACTTCCTTTTCCAATATCTTTTAATTCATCACTAAATGCAAATAAATTAAAAAGTGTTAATAAAAGTATCAGTGCAATAGCTGAGCCTTTTAAAACTTCTTTAACAATATAAGCTGTTAGAACGCCCACATAACCTCTTGTTGTTTGATTTTTGAATACGGATTTTGTTTGTCCTTAATTAATGAGGGTGGTTTTTGCTGTTAGAAGAGCAGGCTAGAGTGAGGCTTAGGAAATTGTGGTACTAACTGATTAGTACCACAATTAACTCGCTATAGTCTAGTAAATAAATAGTAATTATATTTACAATGTAAAATCATGTCCTTAGCTTCGAGTTTAACGACTTTACACATTTCGTATTTTTCTCTTCCAGGCTGCATTTGTTTTTTAATGGCACCATCTTCAATGAAGTATTTTACGTTAACATCCTTAGATGCTCCTAACCTTGGGTCACGCGAGGTTGATGTTAAGATGCCATTATTGTTAAACTTCCAGTCGTTTTTAACTTCTTTTGCTTTTTTGTGCAAAGCAGCTGTTTCTTTATATAATCGCCATTTACCAAGAATTTTTGAATTATCTTCCAGCTTAATAATGACATCTTTAGCATTTGCAGAAAATGCAATAGAAGACATAACTACGACAAGTAAGATTTTTATTGTTTTTTTCATTTTTAAAGCCTGTTGTTTGGAGTGTATGACACGAAGGAATCTTTGGATTATAACATAATGAGTCAGAAGGTCTATTTGTAAGATTATGATATTCTAATATACTTGGCAGTATCACCTGTTCGGCTTATGATAAGTTGATTTTGCCAATACTTAATGAGGCAAAAAACAAGCAATAGAAAATCAGCATCCGTAGCTGTGTAAAATATAAGATTTAGAAGATGGAGAATTTTTTTAATTAAGGCTACAATAACATAGCATGAACCTAAAAAATAATAATGAAAGGAACGGTGGGACTATGAAATTTAAGACATTTTTTTTATTTGCATTATTGCTCGTTTTTTCTAATCAGTCTTTTGCATTGGCTGTTGATGAATGGGAATATAAAACAATTACGGGTGATTTAAAGCCTACACCTGGGTGTAAAAATAA
This sequence comes from Methylococcales bacterium, assembly GCA_023134955.1. Taxonomy (GTDB): domain Bacteria; phylum Pseudomonadota; class Gammaproteobacteria; order Methylococcales; family Methylomonadaceae; genus QPIN01. The sequence goes on from JAGLUC010000238.1 coordinate 3,293, forward strand.
AGAAGCCGCAAAAAAAAAGGCATCATCAGGACATCGTTTTAAAAAGTACACTAGGCTTCTTTGTACCCAGGTGGCATATGGTTGGGGTATAGCAGAAGTTGAAAATAAAGGTAAATTAGTCTGTGACGCTTGTGAGGGAGAATATGAAGGTGAGGAAAAATATCGTTGTTATATGAAAGATGTGGTTGTTAAGTGTAAAACGGTTAAAAAAGGCTGGTAAAGCTTTTTTTATATTCCACTTCTAAAGAAATATCTGAAAGTGCTGCCAGTTTATCAAGGACTGACAGTGCTTAGTTATCAGGTGTTAGGGATAACCGCAAAATAACTTCAAAATTTATATTTGGTCTTTGTGAATATCACGTAGTTCAGTTATGCTTTTAGCACCAGGTGAATACGTTACATCTAATGCTTTGCGCCATTACCAACGTCTTTAAGGTAAACAAAAATCTGCGTTAGATTTATTTTTTATTGCTATCTAAAATGGAATTTTCGACAAGAAATAAGGCTGTTTTTGATAAATGGTCATGCCAGGTGCGTTGATTTTTATCAACTAATTTCCATAAAAAACCGCAGCCAATAAATACCCATGAAATGATGGCTGTAAGGAAGCGAGTAAGAGCTTGTCCCCAGGTGATAGACTGTTTATCAATTGTTAAAATCCTTATTTTCCAAGTCTTCATGCCTAGTGTTTGTCCTCCGTGAGTCCAAAACCAGCCGTAAAAGATAAAACTAACAGCAAGTAGATAGATTGGAAAAAAAAATTGGCTTGAACTGAATGCCTCACCTTTATTAAAAGGCAATACAATGGCGGTTGCTAAAAAGAGCAGTGCCAGTAGAAGTAACGAGTCATAAGCAATGATTGCCATATGGCGAAAGAAACCAGGCGAGCACGATATGCCTTTAGCCTGGTTTTTTGGAGAACGCTTTGATTTGATAAGGCGTTATAGGTTTTTATAAATACGAAATTTTTGTCCGTAGTACATGCTCATACAAATAATATATCCCATCATCACGATAGAAAAAATAACAGGTGGTCTATGTAATAGTAGGATTGCAAAGTCAACTACAAAAATACTGGTTAAAAGAGGTTGGTCGATTAAATCATCAATTATTTTTTTAGTTATAGCTTTTTTGTCAAAAATATTTTCGAGCATAAAATTCTCCTGGCGATTTTGGTGATTAAAACTCTAAGGACTGAGTTCATGACTTGATCAGAGGTTTCCTAAGTATTTAAATAAACATAGTGAGCGATTCTACTATATTCAAATAGCCTGTGTAAAAAAAAGCTGTTAGTTGGGGTGAATTAAGGCTAAGTGATATGATACTGCAATATCTGTGTTGCATTTAAAATAGTTGGTGAGTGTAGGAATCTCGTGGTATTGATGAATCATTGCCTGAAAAAAATAGCGTTAGCTATTTGGGGATTAGTATTTTGTATTGTCTGCATGGAAAGCTAAGTCATAGCGTTTGGTTTTTAATGATTAGAGATTGATTTGTTATAATTTTGTAAAATACCCGTAAATATTAATGATAATAAGGAATAAACATTATTTTAAAAATATTTAAAAACATATTCAGATCGTCTAAAAAGGTCGAAAAAGAATCATTAATTGTAGCGAAGACCCAAAGGAGCCAAGTCAAGGTGTATGCTCGGTCTGAGCATAATGTTTCTCGATCTCAAATTAGCGAAAATGCTTTGAAGGTTTTGTATCGACTTAAAAAGTCGGGGTATGAGGTCTACCTGGTGGGTGGCTGTGTGCGAGATTTATTGTTGGGGCTTGAGCCTAAAGATTTTGATGTGGCAACCAATGCCAGTCCGGAAGAAATACGAAAGGTTTTTCGTAACTGTCGAATTATAGGACGGCGTTTTCGATTGGCTCACGTACATTTTGGACGGGAAATTATTGAAGTAGCGACTTTTCGCAGTTCGGAAAGTGGTAATGATAATGAGCAAAAGGTTGATACAGAGGGTCGACTGTTACGGGATAATGTTTTTGGCAGTATAGAAGACGATGTTTGGCGAAGAGATTTTAGCGTTAATGCCCTGTATTACAATATTCAAGACTTTTCAATTGTTGATTATGTGGGGGGAATGGAAGACCATACGGCTGGTGTTATTAAGTTAATTGGTGATCCGGCAACAAGATATAGAGAAGATCCTGTGCGAATGATCCGAGCAGTCAGGTTTGCTGTCAAATTAGGGTTTTCTTTAGATGCAGCTACAGAGCAACAAATTTTTGCACAAGCCCACTTGTTAAAGGGAATTCCTGCTGCTCGTTTATATGATGAAGTATTAAAGTTATTTCTGTCGGGCAAAGGCTTGCAGACATTTGAAATGCTCAGGCATTATAATTTATTTTCCATTTTATTCCCTCAGGCGGATCAGTGTTTAAATGTGGAAGAGGATGGTTTTCCAAAGTTATTTATTATTAAGGCATTAGAAAACTCAGATAGTCGGATAGCCGAGAGAAAAAGTGTCACGCCTTATTTTTTATTATCTGCTTTTTTATGGGAGTCAGTACAGGCTTTAGCCAAGGAAAAAATAAAGCAGGGGGACGAAGAAAACTTTGCCTATCAAAATGCGAGCAGTGTAGTACTGTCTAAACAAGTAAAAAGCGTATCCATACCAAAACGAATGACACAATCAATGCGAGAAGTTTGGCTGTTGCAGTTGCGATTTGATCGACGTGTCGGGGTAAGACCTTATAAATTATTGATGCACCCAAGATTTCGAGCCGCTTATGATTTTTTGCTGTTACGAGCAGAAACCGGTGGAGCTGAGACGGAATTAGCTGAATGGTGGACAATATTTCAAGATGCTAATGAAGTAGAGCAGAAGAAAATGACTCGACCCGCTAGAAAAAATAAAAATAAAGCTAAGGCAGCGTTAAAAAGTAAAAAATGATTAAAGTATATATTGGCTTAGGTAGTAATCTGGATGACCCTGCTGATAAAATTAGATCAGCCAGGTTGATCATTGCTAAGCAATCGAAGATTAAAGAAAACAGTTTTTCAAGTTTATACTCTAGCCCACCGATGGGGCCTCAAGATCAGCCCGATTACGTAAATGCAGTTATGTGTATTGATACTGATTTACCCGCATTAGATTTGTTAAAAGTGTTACAGGCGATTGAAAATGATTTTGGTCGAGTGCGGAAGGGTGAACAGTGGGGTGCAAGAACGCTAGATCTTGATCTGTTGTTGTATGCCGATCAAAAAATTGAACATCCTGATTTAATAGTGCCTCATATAGGGCTTTCGGAAAGAGCATTTGTTTTATACCCTTTGCAGGAGATAGCAGCTAATGATTTATTTGTTCCAGGTAAAGGATTACTTGAACAATTAGTTGCACAATGTCCTTTGAATGGTTTGAAGAGGTTGATTTAATGGTTAAGAAAACAGAAAGAGATAGACTTAAGGCGCTTTCAATATTAGATTTAATGGCTATGAAACAGTCGGGTGAGAAGATTTCCTGCCTGACAGCCTATGATGCAAGTTTTAGTCAGATAATTGACCGTGCAGGTGTTGACATAATGTTGGTAGGAGATTCCTTGGGGATGGTTGTTCAAGGAAAAAAAACCACGGTATCAGTATCCATCGATGAAATGGTTTATCACACGCAATGTGTGACTAACGCAAGGTCAAGAGCGTTTATTGTTGCTGATTTGCCTTTTTTGAGCTATGCCTCAATTGAAATAGCAACCCAAAATGCCGCTAAATTGATGCAGTCAGCTGATGCACAAATGGTAAAGCTTGAAGGGGCACATATAGATATTATTGAATCTTTAGTTAAGTACGGCGTGCCAGTTTGTGGACATTTGGGTTTGTTACCTCAATCAATTAATCAATTGGGTGCTTATAAAATTCAAGGTAAGTCCTCAAAAGATGCAAAGAAAATTCTTGAAGATGCTAAGAAAATTGAACAGGCGGGAGCAAGCCTTTTAGTGTTGGAATGTATTCCGGCTGAATTAGCTGCTGAGGTTACAAAACAATTGAAAATTCCTGTTATTGGTATTGGTGCGGGAGTCGATTGTGATGGGCAAGTACTGGTTTTATACGATATGTTAGGTATCAGCATGAGAAAAGTACCTAAATTCTGTAAAAACTTCATGGAAACAGCGATTGATGTTAGTGAAGCGGTTCAGCAGTTCCATAAAGCGGTCAAGCAGTCAGAATTTCCAGCAATAAAGCATAGTTTTTAATTTGAATAGAATGCAAAAAGTGACAAGCGTTAAAGCATTAAGGGATATTGTTCAGCAGTGGAAACAACAAGGGTTGTGTATAGCATTTGTACCGACTATGGGAAATCTTCATGCAGGACATATTAAATTAGTCACTGAGGCAAAAAAAAAAGCAGATAGGATAGTCGTCAGTATTTTTGTTAATCCCACTCAATTTGGTGTCGGGGAAGATTTTAAAAGCTACCCAAGGACAGAGGAGCTTGATCAGGAGCTATTGAATGCGGCTTCTGCTGACTTACTATTTTTGCCAACTGTTTTAGAAATGTATCCGCAACAAAGTAAAACAGTTGTTTCTGTTGCTGATTTATCTCAAAGCCATTGTGGGGCACATAGAGTCGGTCACTTTGATGGAGTGGCAACCGTTGTTGCTAAATTATTTAATATAGTTCAACCAGACCTGGCAGTTTTTGGTGAAAAAGATTTTCAGCAATTACTGGTAATTAAACAGATGGTGAAAGACCTAAATATGGCAATTGATATTATAGGCGTTGCAACAGAAAGAGAGAGTGATGGATTGGCAATGAGTTCTCGTAATGCTTATTTGTCAAAACAGCAAAGATTAGTTGCGGTTCAAATGTATCTGTCATTATGCAAAGCAAAGGAAAGTGTTTTATCAGCTGAGCAAGGAATGAGTACTACTGAATCTCAGCAACAAAAATGCCTGGAGAACTTTGGTTTTAAGGTGGATTATTTTTCCATCTGTAGGAATGATAACCTGCAACAAGCTACAGATACCGATGAGCAAATAGTTATTCTAGTCGCTGCTAAATTGGGTAGTACACGATTGATTGATAATATTTGTTTTAATCGTAACCCTACAATAAATTAATCAAGATAATTTGTAACTACGCAGCATGAAATGACTGATACAGCTCTTAAGCCCTCTCTTGCTGGATGCCTACACGGATGTAGGTGAGTAGAGCAATGCAGGAGCAATTGCCGAGAGGGTAAAGTGACGACTGCATGGATGCAGAAGGTAGAGCAACGCATGGAGCAGTTGCCGAGGAGGAATAAAATGATTCTTTTTTGCAAATGTTTTTTTTCTCCACCTCTAAAAATAAAAATAAAAAGAATAAGGATCAAGAATGTTCTTAAAGAGAGTAGAAGAATATAATTGCTCAGCCCCCCTCTTAGGAAAAGAGAGGTTTTTATAAGCTATAAATCCTTTTAGACCTTTACACATACGGTTTCTTAGAACCCGAGGACTGTGGTCACCCCAGCTTTAGTTTTTAACCAGCTTCACCTCATCCAACGCAAAATAGCCGTTATAACCTTGCATATAGAGGGCGGCGCGGTGCCCAAATAGGATGACGGCTAGGGTTTTGGTGGTGAGTGTTTCATCATAGCCTTTTACACGGACTTGTGTGCCGATGGGGTGAGTTCGATTCCAGTCATCTATATTCTGCTGTGGTGTTTTTAAGCTTTGATCAGTTTCGGCTTGCCCTGAGGGTTGACTATTGCTTGCTGCTGTCTCGAAGTTGGCTTGCTTGCCTTGTGATAGATCATCTGGCTTGAACTGGCTCTTTATACTTCGGATCAACTTGTTTAGCACATCGCCAGAGCCAAGTTCGGTAAATTCCATCTCACCTTGTTGCAATAGGTAGTGCATGCTTTCTAGCCAACGCACAGAGTGGGTGAGTTGTTCTGACAGGTTTTGGGTAATATTATCGACCTGATAAGGCAGGGCGTGGACATTACTGATGACAGGGATTTCTGGGGCAGAAAAACTAAAGCTGTCTAGAAACCGATTAAATTCTGTTTGTATGGGTTGCATATAGCGCGAATGAAATGCACCGCTGACATTCAGCGGAATAAACATGGCAGCTGCCTGCTCGAAAAAGGTTTGTGCGTTTTGAATGTCGGTTTCTAACCCAGAAATAATGGTTTGGTTATGGGCGTTATAGTTGGCAATGTCGATGGATGTGAGTTTGTTATTAACAAGTATTTCATCAATTTTATCTGTTGTTAGGCCAATAACGGCTGCCATGCTACCTTTTGGTGCTGTGCTCATTAGCTCACCGCGTTTTTTGACCAGTTTAAGGCCGTCCTCAAAGCTGATTGCACCGGCGCTTTCTAGCGCGTTATATTCTCCTAAGCTGTGGCCTGCGACAAAGTCTGGGCGGCTGCCAGTGTCTTTTATTTGTTTTCTGTAAGCAAGTGCGTTAACAACATAGAGGGCGGGTTGGGTGTATTGTGTCTGACCGAGTTGCTGCTTTGGGTCTTGAAGGCAAAGTTCCTTGATGGAGTAGCCCAGTATGGCATCCGCTTTTTGGATGATGTCTGGGAACACATCAAACAGGTTTTCGCCCATGCCAATATGTTGAGAGCCTTGACCAGGGAATAGGTAAGTTTTCATTTTATATGTTACCTTTCTTTAATTAATAAACTGACACCGCTTGAATTGGATATTTACAATTGTAATATGGCTTGTCTGGAATAGGCAATAAATGACTATGGAAACTAAGACAAATCCCATTGTCTGGATGTTTTCTGGGCAAGGTTCCCAGTATTATCAAATGGGTAAGGGGCTTTATAACAACAATGATACATTCAGGTTCTGGATGGACAGGCTGGATCAGCTTGCCGTCAATTATGTCGGTCACTCCATTGTTGAAATGTTGTATGACAAGAATCAGTCTAAAAGCGAATCTTTCGACCAAATCTTATATACGCATCCGGCACTTTTTATGGTGCAATATTCTTTGGCTAAAACACTTTTAGCCGAGAACTTGCCGTCGCCTGATTATCTGTTTGGTGCCAGTTTGGGAGAGTTTGTGGCTGCCGCATTCGCCGATGTTGCGGATGTGGAGAAAATGCTGTTTGATATTATCAAGCAAGCCCGGTTGTTTGATATGCACTGTGGCGGCGGTGCAATGCTGGTTGTTATTGATGATATTGATAGCTTTAAAACTAATCCTCTATTTTCTGATGGATGCGAGTTGGCAGGGGTTAATTTCGATCGTAGTTTTGTGGTGTCTGGTTTGCAAAACAAAATTCTACAGCTTGCCGAACAACTTAAAAAGCAGGATATTACACATCAGATTTTACCGGTTTCGGTGGCTTTTCATTCATCACATATAGATGTCGTTAAAGATATTTTTATGAAAACATTTGCAAACAATATTTATCATCCAGCTAAAATACCGATTATTTCTTGCCTTCAATCTGCAGATGTTGAGCAAGGTAGGGGAGTGGCAGTCATGGAAGGGCATGGTGGATTTTCGTCTACCCACTGGTGGACTGTGATACGGCAACCGATTGCCTTTAAACAGACACTGGTTAAATTTCAGCACAACCATCCTCAGGCAGTTTATCTGGATGTTAGTCCGTCTGGAAATATGGCAACCTTTACCAAGTACAATCTTCCAGAAAGCATGCATAACCGAATTATGTCGATTATGACACCGTTTGGGAATGAGCAGGAGAGTATCGATGCGGTTAAAGAGCGGTTGATAAGATAAGGTACTATATAATCATGGTTAGCTGATCAAAACATCCATCTTGACTAATAACTACAATGTAATTATATTCAATTCATGGGTAGTCTAAATTTCGAGTGGGATGAAAAAAAACATCTCAAACCAGAAAAAGCATGGAATTTCATTTGAGGAAGCCAAAACTATTTTTATAGAATGAGTTGGCTCGATTAATTCCTGACCCTGATAGCTCTGAAGGTGAAGAGCGTTTTATTCTTATGAGAATGAGTTCGCAGTCAAGACTATTAACGATTTGCCATTGTGAAAGAGGCTTGGGTACTATCCGTATCATTTCAGCTCGAAAAGCTGATAAACATGAAAGAAAACAGTATGAGGGTAGTCGCTATGCGTGAGTCTTATGATTTTTCAAAATCGCTTAAAAACCCCTATGCAAAACGCTTAAAAAAACAAATTACTATTCGAATTGATGAGGAAACTATTACTTATTTCAAAGATATGGCTGATACTAAAGGTATTCCCTATCAAAGTTTAATAAATTTATATCTCAGAGATTGTGCAAGTGAACATAGGCAACTAGAAACAAAATGGAGATAAAGCAGCTAACGAACAAGGTTAGATTGTGAGAACGCAGCGAACCACAATCTGAACCGTTTGTTGGACAAGCCCTGTAATATTCGTACGAAAATGGATGATATTTAATGTGTATCTGACCCTAATGGCACTTACTTAACAGCTTATTGCTAATAAATCAGTATGTTACGCCAGGCTCTAATTCAGAGAACAGCGTT
>JAGLUC010000239.1 GCA_023134955.1 Methylococcales bacterium
AAAAGCCATTTGCAAAAGAAAATCATTTTATTCCTCCTCGGCAACCGCTCCATGCGTTGCTCTACCTCCTGCATCCATTCAGTCGTCACCCAACCCAGCAAGAGAGGGCTTAAGAGCTATATCAGTCATTTCATGCTGAGTAGCGAATTAGACCATTTACAGTCACCAATTAGAGAGTAACGAAATCAACCGCTGAAAATCAGGGAAACGGAGCGCTAGCGAAGTGATGATTTTTAGTCTGCGGTAGGCATCAGGGAAATTTGCCAATCCGACGTATGCGATAGCATGCGAGGGCGGCTAAAATTTAATACCGAAAGCCGTCAAGTCAGTGAGGTAGCCTTAACGGAGCGGCTTTTGTGCGGAGTCGAGGCGGACGCAGGACGAACCGGGGCTTACCTATTCGCTGCGTAGTGGCTGGATTTTGTTATTCAAGAGTTACGAAATAAGGTTCTTAACAAACCACCAGTCTTAAAGCCCTCTCAACAACTTGCATCCGAATTTGTGTTCTGTTGCCTGAGAAATTATGTCTTAAACACTGCACTTTACTCTTTCCCTTAACCCCCCATGCAATATAAACAGTCCCCACCGGTTTATCATCTGAACCACCACTTGGCCCTGCAATACCTGTGACTGAAACAGCTATATTTGCCGGACTATTAACTAAAGCTCCCTCAACCATTTCGATAGCCACTTCGCTACTAACTGCGCCATACTTATCTAAAGTCGATTGTTTGACTTGCAGCATGTCCACTTTAGCCTGATTGCTATAAGTAACAAAACCTCGATCAAACCATGCTGAACTTCCCGGTATTTCTGTAACTGCTTGAGCAATACCTCCACCTGTACAAGATTCAGCCGTGACTAACATCATTCCTTTGTTTTTTAATACCCCACCTAATTGAAGTGCAAGTTCAGTTATTTGTTTATCCATAAGCAATTTAACTTTCTAGCCCATCAACTCTTTGAAATCCTCTGGGTAATCTTGAGCCTCTTTTAGCTCTAGCACCTGAAAAGGCGATAATATCGTCACCTTTTAAAGTAAGGTGTCTTTTTCCTGACAAGACTTTTACTTCGCCATCCTCAGTTAAAACACAAAAAGCCACAACCTCATCTTTAGCTGATTTAAAATCAGCGGGTAGAATTTGTATCAATTTATTGCCTTTACCTTTTGATAACGCAGGTAACTCTAATATTGGAAATATCAACATACGACCTTCCTGAGTGACAACAGCCACTAGATCAGAGTCATTATTAATCATTGCAGGTGCTAATGCTTTTGCCCCTGCCGGTAGAGTAATCACTGCTTTTCCTGCTTTATTTTTACTTTGCAGGTCTTTTAACTGCACTCTAAAGCCATATCCCATATTACTGACTAATAAATACCAGTCTTCTGCCTGTCCAGCAAAAACATGGGTAAATAATGATCCGGCTGGTGGATTTAATCGTCCTGTTAATGGCTCACCTTGACTACGGGCTGAAGGTAAATTATGTGCGGCGGCATTGTAGACTCGACCTGTTGAGTCCAAAATATAAACGGGTTGAGTTGAGCGTCCTTTTGCTGAGTCTAGGTATTTATCACCTGAGCGATAATTTAAACTCTGCACATCTATATCATGTCCTTTTGCAGCCCTGATCCAGCCTTTTTGTGACAATATAATGGTTAATGGCTCATTTGCAATCAATGATGTGGTATCTAAAATTTGTGATACACCCCGTTCAACGATAGGTGAGCGTCTATCGTCACCATATTTCTCTGCATCACACTGTAATTCTTTTTTAATCAATCGGTTTAATAAGCGTTTAGAAGCCAAGGTTTTTTCTAATGCCTGACGTTCTTTTTCCAGCTCATCCTGCTCGCCTCGGATTTTCATTTCCTCAAGTTTTGCTAAATGCCTTAACTTAAGCTCTAAAACGGCTTCTGCCTGAATATCTGATATGCCAAAACGCTCCATTAACACTGGTTTAGGTTTGTCATATTCTCGAATAATAGCAATCACTTCATCAATATTAAGAAAAGCGATTAGCAAGCCCTCTAAAATATGGATCCTGGCTAATACCTTGTCTAAACGATGCTGCAAGCGTCTACGCACTGTTTCAGTTCTAAACTGTAGCCATTCAGCCAGAATAGTAGGTAAATTTTTAACCACGGGCCTGCCATTCAGACCAATCATATTCATATTAACGCGGTAATTCTTTTCTAAATCTGTAGTGGCAAATAAATGTGACATCACCGTTTCAACATCTATGCGTTTGGATTTAGGAATAATCACTAATCGCGTCAGATTTTCATGGTCAGACTCATCCCTTAAATCCTCAATCATGGGTAATTTTTTAGCCAGCATTTGAGCGGCAATCTGCTCCAGTAATTTAGCTCCAGACACTTGGTGTGGCAGTGCTGTAATCACTATATTATTATCTTCTTTCTCATAAATAGCACGCATTTTGATAGAGCCATTACCAGTTGCGTACATTTTCTCAATATCTGCAACTGGGGTAATAATTTCAGCATAAGTGGGATAGTCAGGAGCTTTAACATGAACCAACAAAGCTTCCAGTGTTGAATCTGGCTCATCTAAAAGCAAAATACAGGCCTTAACAACTTCTCGTAAATTATGAGGTGGAATATCTGTTGCCATCCCCACTGCAATCCCCATGGTGCCATTAAGCAATACATTGGGCAGTCGTGCGGGTAATAACACTGGCTCCTGCATGCTGCCATCAAAATTATCTTTCCAATCAACCGTCCCCTGCCCTAATTCACTCAACAAGGTTTGTGCATAAGCAGTCAAGCGAGATTCGGTATAGCGCATGGCGGCAAAAGATTTAGGGTCATCAGGTGAACCCCAGTTGCCCTGTCCGTCAATTAACGGATAGCGATAAGAGAAATCCTGTGCCATCAATACCATGGCTTCATAACAGGCTGAATCACCATGCGGATGATATTTACCTAAAACATCCCCGACTGTTCTGGCTGATTTTTTAAACTTAGCCAGCGCATTTAAACCCAGCTCAGACATTGCATAAACAATCCGTCTTTGTACAGGTTTTAAGCCATCACCAATATGTGGTAAAGCCCTATCCAGGATAACGTACATGGAATAATCCAGATAAGCTTTCTCAGTGAAATCCTTTAACGGTAATTGTTCGTAATTTTCCTGTATTCCCATGTTTTTTTATCGGGTAGTATAGAGCGAACGTTCGTTCACTAGAATAGAATGGTATTGATGCATAGCGGTGTAAAAATACCATTAGGATAAGAAATTTATAGGATGTGCTGAGGCACGAAGCGCATATTTCATGATTGATGCGCTTCCTATCGTCAGCACATCCTATATTGTTACCTTAACTTAATATCATTGAGTTACTGATCTTTTTCAAGCAAGGTAATGCCCTCTTTATCAATTGATATAATTCGCTTTCTATATAAACCGCCAATTGATTGCTTGAATACTTTTTTACTTACCCCAAAATGTTTATAAATGACATCTGGTGCGCTTTTATCGTTGATTAATATAACACCGCCTTGGGCTCTTAATTTATCAAGTATTTTTTCTGTGACGGAGTCCACTTTCGCGCCATATTTTTCTATTTGTAAAACCAGGTCAATTTTATTATCATCTCTGATTTTTTTGATATAGCCTACGGTTTTTTGCCCTTTCCTTAGCTTTTGAAATATCTCATTAGCATAAAGAACGCCCCAGTATTGATTATTAACAATCGCCTTTCTACCTAAATCCGTCTCATCAGCAATCACTAAATCAACCTTATCACCCACTTTAAAATAAAAAGCCTCTTCTTCAATAAAATCTTCCAGCAACATAGATGCGGCAATACGATTGCTTTCATCTAAAAATACTTTGACTAAACAGCTACGACCTTCAACAACCTTCTGTGTCTGTTCGCTATAAGGGAGCAATAAATCTTTTGCCAAACCCCAATCTAAAAAAGCCCCTGCATGAGTGACTGATACACACTTTAACCAGGCAACACCATCAACCTGAGCCAAAGGAATTCTAGTGGTTGCATGAAAACCCTCTTTCTTGTCCCCATAAACAAAAACGTTAAGTTCATCACCCACCTTACTGTCTTTTGGAGCTTCTGTTATAGGTAACAAGACAACAATAGAATCACCCCCATCAAGATGAAATTCTCTTACCGACTGCTTAATAATTTTTAGCAGATTAAACTTACCGATTTCTAACATAGGTTTTCTGAGGAATTTAAAAGGAAGTGAAAAGCATTTTATATTTTTTTTAGTTAACAATCAGCCTAACAGCATCAACTTTTTAACCAGGTGGCCAATTCATTTGTCTGCCACCTAATAAGTGCATGTGTAGATGAAATACTTCTTGCCCACCTTTTTCATTACAATTAAAAACTGTTCTATAACCCTCTTCTGCCAAACCTTGTTGCTTGGCTAGTTTAATAGCCGTCTGCAATAACTGTCCGGCTAAAACAGTGTCATCCAAATCATTTAAGGTTGCTATATGTTTTTTAGGGATAATTAAAATATGTACGGGGGCTTGTGGATTAATATCATTAAATGCCAGGACATTATCATCTTCAAAAACAATATCAGGTTTAATTTCTCCTGTTGCCATTTTACAAAAAAAACACTCACTCATTTTCATCCCCTCTATACTCTTTATGTTTGAGAACACCCTATTTTAGTATGTAGATTATTGTGATGGACTAGCCGTAAAGTAGCAGGAACAGCAAGCTATTTCAATACTTTACAACAACGTCCATCGCAATAAGATGCGTGCTAAAATAGGGTGTTCTTGAACGTGAAGAGTATATAAGCTAAAGTACTTGTTGTCGCCCATTAAAAGCATGAGACAAAGTTCCACTATCGATAAATTCCAGCTCTCCGCCCATTGGTACACCATGAGCAATTCTGCTGGCTTGAATATTGTGTTTTTTAGCTACTTCTGCAAGAAAATGAGCGGTTGCCTCACCTTCTACTGTTGAGTTAGTGGCTAAAATTATTTCCTTAATCTCACCCTTGGCAAATTGCTGTTGCAATAAATCTATTCTCAATTCATCAGGGCCTATGCCATCAAGAGGGGATAATCGCCCATGCAATACGAAATATATACCTTTAAATACCGTTGCTTGATCAACCACCCAGACATCAGCTGGGCTTTCTACCACACATAAAATAGATTGATCTCTTGCTGGTTGCAGGCAAATTTCACACAACTCATCTTCAGTTAAGGTTCGACATTGCTGACAATAACCAATTTCATCAACTGCCCGTAATAAGGTATTAGCCAATTGCTGAGCACCTGCCCGGTCACGTTGTAATAAATGAAATGCCATGCGCTGAGCAGATTTAGGACCTACTCCAGGTAAACAACATAAATTTTGAATCAACTGCCCAAGCAGTCCTTTTCCATTCATTAGAAGGGCATTTGAAAACCAGGAGGAATAGGTAATCCAGCTGTAACTTCAGCCATCTTTTCTTTTTTCATTTTAGATACCTTATGAACCGCATCATTTATAGCTGCTGCAACCAGGTCTTCTAACATGTCTTTATCATCAGTCAATAACGAGTCATCAATAGATATTTTTCTGACTTCTCTTTTCCCTGTCATAATGACAGAAACCAAACCCCCACCTGACTCACCTTGAATTTGCATATTAGCCAATTCATCCTGTGCTTTTTTTATATCTTCCTGCATTTTTTGGGCTTGCTGCATAATATTGCCCAGTGCGTTTTTCATTTTTTCTCCAGTTTCATCATTATTTATATTGGTTCAATGGTACCAGGCATAACTCTGGCATCAAACTGATCCTTTAACGTCTGAACATTTTCATCATTGTTAATTAAATCAATGGCCGCTTGCTGCCTGTCTTCATTTTTCTTTACTGTTTTCTGTGCTGGCGTTACTGAATTTGTTTTTTCAGTTTTAATCACTAATTTAACCGGCTTTCCGCAATAAGCTTGTAAGCCTTTTTGTAAGTTTTCTTCTGAGCGGCGAGTTAAAAGTTGAGTATGTCCCGGTGTCAAAAGCAAATGACAGGTTTTATCATCAAGGCTGTCTAATACGCAATTATTAGCAAGTTCACGTGTCATACCACCCAGTTTCATTGATACAACAATATCAGACCAATCTGCTCCCGTTTGCTTCGCTTGTTCTGCCTGGTTATTTACCTTTTCTACAATGGCTTTAGGCTGTGGCTCAGCCACCCTTTTAACATCAGTCACGGCTGGTTTAACATTTGACTTTTGACTTTGAGTTTGAGTTTGAACTGGACTACCGTCAGGTTTAAAAGTCAACATTCTTAACATGACCATTTCAAAGCCACTGCGTGGGTCTGGTGCTAAATCTAAATCTCGCTGGCCGATTAAGCCAATTTGATAAAATAACTGAACATCTTCTGCTAATAATTTTCTAGCCAGCTCAGCAATAACTTCTGGATCAAAATCATGATCAACAAAGTCAGGAATGGTTTGAGTTAAACTAACTCGATGTAATACGCGCAAAATCTGTTGCAAAATATCAGAAAAATCAGGGGTTAATTCTGAAATATCGGCTATTTTCTGTAAAATTTCAGCCCCATCATTATTGGCTAAAGCAAATAAAATATCATCAACGGGTTGCTGTGCCACTGTACCCAACATTTGCGAGACTATCTCTAACTTAACTTCTCCATTTCCAAATGAAATGGCTTGATCTAGCAAACTTAAACCATCTCGCATACTACCATCAGCAGAACGTGATAATAATTTTAAAGCCGCTGGTTCAAAATTAATTTTCTCCTGAGTTAAAATGTAACTCATCTGCTGATCAATTTGTGTGGGTAATAATCGTTTAAGATTAAACTGTAAGCAACGCGATAATACCGTTAATGGAATTTTTTGAGGGTCGGTGGTGGCTAGTAAAAATTTAACATGTGGAGGTGGCTCTTCCAATGTTTTAAGCAAGGCGTTAAAACTATGACCTGAGAGCATATGCACTTCATCAATCAAGTAAACTTTGTATCGCCCTTGATTAGGTGCGTATTGCACGTTGTCTAATAAATCACGGGTATCTTCAACCTTGGTTCTTGATGCAGCATCAACTTCAATAAGATCCATAAAGCGACCGTCATTAAATGCTCGACATACATCACATTCACCACAAGGGTTAAAATCTTGAAGATTTTCACAATTGATTGCTTTCGCTAAAATTCTGGCAACTGTCGTTTTGCCTACACCCCGAGTACCCGTAAATAGATAAGCGTGATGGAGCCTGTCATGTTTCAGCGCATTAGAAAGCGATTGACTGACATGTTCCTGACCGACAAGTTGAGTGAAATTCTGAGGACGCCATTTTCTGGCTAAAACCTGATAAGCCATTAGAGACTCTAAGGAAAAATATAGGATTGGGCGGAAACCGTGCCAGCTACATCCCGGCACACGAATCTGCTGCTACCGTTGCTCCCTTCCAGGTCTGGCGGAGTTTACAGCGTATCGTTGCGAGAGAACCAACACGGTAACCATAATATTTTCAGTCTATGACTGAAAGAGGGTATTATGCTTGAATTAATTTAATTAGGCAATAGCTGTTTTAAAAAGCTAATCATCATTATCGCTGGACTTCAATGAACGAAGAAACAAACCCATCCCTCCCATTGCTAAAACCAAAATTGTTATTAAATCAAATGCGCTCATGGATACAAATCTAAAATTTATGGATGCAATAACCCCAAAAATAAGAGCAGCTATTGAGCCAATCGTTAGCACCCAGCCCAATAGGTTTTTACTGTTGTAAAAAACAATTCCAATGCCGAATATAAAGGGAAACATAATCGTTCCACCCGTTACCCGATAGTTCATTCCATAAGCTGAGAAATTATATAAGCGTGCGCCCATACCAAAACTTGAAGTAATAACAATAGCGTTTAATAGTAGATAAAATCCTGTACACATCATTATTAATCCAATAAAAAAATGGCCTATACCGCCTGATGTTCCACCTGCACCTTCCATAATATCTCCTGAAATGTAATGTTAAGCAAACAAACCAACAAAGGTGAAGCCTATCCCAATATAAATAGCCGCTTCAATTGAACCAATTGCAACGTTACGTTGCTCACCTACTTCTTCTGCCACATTAACTTTAGGCAATAAAATATGGCGTAAGATGATGGATAATAAGGTTTGTGAGATAAAAATCACTACTGCCATTATTACCCATGCCAGGACTGAGTAAATCAATAAACCAGGGTCATATACAACAATCCCGGATGTAGCTGTTATGGCTAAAGCAACACCTAGGCGATAGCCTGAAAAACGAATGGCTAGAGCAACATTTCCATTTTTAATTTCACCTTGTAAGGTTCTTCCATTGTCCTTATGACGGCGATTAAAAACAGCATTTCGATAAAGCGTCGCTAATATTAAAATAATTTGTGACATTAAAAAAATACCCACAACCACCACAAGCCCTAAGAAAGTTGAGCCATCTACCCAAGTCATCGCTGCACGAATAATAATAGCCGTGGCTATTAAGTTAAAGCCATCAACAACACCTGCGGCAACATTACCAGCCATAATCTCATCATGAATGGATATTTGGCGTAAGCCAATTTTGTCAAAAATTTTTCGGGTTAAGCCCATAAAAACCATGGCAGCAATACCATAACTTGCCATTAGCGTTATTTCTTCAACATAAGTTGTTCCAGCATCACCTGCCACAACACCCATCATCAATACTGCTACGGCAATTATAGCGCCAGCCAAAGCGATACCTGCTGAAAAATTATCGCGTTGAGCCAATAGTTCTTGTAAAGAAATCCCTGCAATAGTTGATGCTAATAAACGCAACGTTGCCATAAATCCCATTAAAATAACAAAATCAATCGCATAATAAGCTAATGCTGCATCACTCAGCATAATCATTTGTGTTAAGTTTTCCATCGCTTTAAACCTTGTGTTGTTATGTTATTTACCGCCAAAACTACGACTACTGCGTGAGCTACTACCAAAAAAACTAGAACTACGTTTTGACGAAGTGCTGGATGATTTATTGCCAGCAAAAAAACTAGAGCTACGTTTGCCGCCCACTTTACCAGAATGTCGTCCACCACTCTGTTTTTGACTAAAATAATTTGATTGACTGGATCGCTGTCGACTATAGGTACTGACTCGTTTTCGTCCTTTAGCTGAACCATATTGCTTTTTTGGTTGAGTAGCTGGAATCGCACCACTCTTGCGCATATTGCTATTGCGCTGCGAAGTTCGATTACGGTCATAATTACTACCGTAAGACTGCCTGCCGTAATCATTATAATAAGAGTAATGAGAGCGTCTATTCCAGTCATTATAGTAAATAGGTGAGCGATTATAATAGCCCCCTCCAAACATACTTCTAAAAAAAGCATATTGCCCATACCAATGCCAGAATGATCGCCCTGAATTGTCTTGTCGATATTCACCATAGCCAGGGTTACCTACCAAATAACTGCCAGGTGTGATAACTTCACCTCGTGCATTGGCTGCCTGACTATCTTTAGGGATGCTGACTGTGTCTAATTGTCCATCTGACAATTCAGCCATGGTATTGACCAAATCAATTAAGGCATCATTAAACACGATAG
>JAGLUC010000024.1 GCA_023134955.1 Methylococcales bacterium
TTGCTGAATTTGAATCGCTGAACGCTTACCACTAATTTGACTAAAATGTAGCCTGCATCCTGTTAGTTCAGCTAATTCCAGGCATTGGGCAACCGCAATTGATTCAGAGGCCTCAGGAATGCTAGGAAGGCCGTAGCGCGTGGCTATAGCACCTTCATGGGCACAGCCCTGGTTGCTAAGAGAGGGAATATCAGGGTGATACATGACTAATAAATCATGACTACTGGCGTACTCCATTGCCCGGCGTAATACCCGTAAGCTGGTTAAAGGTACAGTTGCATTGCTAACGGCAATACAGCCAGCTTTTTTAAGTGCAGACATAGAGCTTAATTCTGACCCGGCAAGATCTTGAGTTAAAGCACCAATAGGTAATACCTGGGGGTAATTAGCTTTTTCGGATTTATCATTAATTAATTCGACAACCGCTTGAGTATCAATCACTGGGCGAGTATCAGGCGGTAAACATAAAGATGTTACTCCTGCTGCTGCTGCTGCCATGGTCTCGCTTTTTATGGTACCTTTATATGATTGTCCAGGGTCTCTTAGTCTGACACTCAGGTCAATAAATCCAGGGCAAACAATGTTGTTAGTGGCATCAATGGTGATGTCTGCTGAGAAGTCAAAAGGTGCTTGATTAATAGATAATATTTTTCCATCAGCAATATAGAGAGAGCCAAGCTGATCAATATTATTTGCAGGATCAATAATACGCCCTTTTGATATATGGATTTTATTCATATTTGCTCTCCATGGCTCTGCATGGTTAATGACATAATTGCCATTCGTACAGCGATACCGTTACTCACTTGTTGAAGAATGACAGACTGAGCTCCATCTGCAATATTTGATTCAATTTCCACACCTCGGTTGATAGGGCCTGGGTGCATAACAATGGCATCAGGATTAGCTAATTTTAACCTTTGTTCGGTTAAGCCAAAACATTTGAAATATTCTCTTTCGCTAGGTAAAAGGGCAGCGCTCATGCGTTCTTTTTGCAGACGCAACATAATGACTACATCGGTATCAACAAGACCTTTTTCTATATCATTAAAGACGGTAACACCAAGGCTTTCGACATGGGAAGGGAGTAGTGTTTTAGGAGCAATGACTCTTACTTCTTTTACACCTAAAATATTAAAGGCTTGTATTTGAGAGCGTGCAACGCGAGAATGAAGAATGTCACCAATAATGGCTACTTTAAGCTGAGTGAAATCTTGTTTATGCTGACGAATCGTAAACATATCCAACATGGCTTGAGTTGGATGGGCATGCTGGCCATCACCTGCATTAATAACACTAATATGGGGAGCAGTATTTTGGGCGATAAAATGCCCTGCACCACTAATAGCGTGTCTAACGACAAACATATCAACATGCATTGCTTCAAGGTTGCGAATAGTGTCCAGCAGGCTTTCACCTTTTGAAGTAGCTGAGGTCGCAATATTCATGCTTAATACATCGGCAGATAAGCGAGTCGCAGCAAGCTCAAATGTAGTACGTGTTCGGGTACTGTTTTCAAAGAATAAATTGACAATGGTCTTGCCACGTAATAAAGGGACTTTTTTAACCTGTTGATTGGGTAAACCGGCAAATGACTCAGCGGTATCCAGTATTTCAGTCAGCAATTCTATGCTAAGACCCTCTATGGATAGAAAGTGTTTGAGTTTCCCTTCTTTGCTGAGTTGCAAATTTTTCATTGCTTATGTGGTTGTTTGTTTTTTATTGAAGGATTCGATATGAATACCTAAAGGAACAGGGCCTGTTAGTTTTATTCTTTGACCTGCTGGAAGGTTTATTGAGCAACCAGAACAGTCTGGTTTAAGCGGAATTTGTCTGCCATCACGTTCAATTAACACGCCGAGTAATACTTGATTTGGTCGTCCATAGTCAAAAATTTCATTTAATGCCGCTCGAATCGTTCTACCCGTGTAAAAAACATCATCAATAAGAATAATATCTCTACCTTCTAAATGATTGGGTAATTCACTGGGTTTTACCTTTGGGTGCATACCAATTTGAGAAAAATCATCGCGGTAAAAAGAAATATCCATTAAACCAAGAGCTTCCTTAATATTTAATCGTTGATGCAATTGTTCGGCAATCCATACCCCACCACTATGTACCCCAATCATTAGTGGATCTTTAAGTGCTCTTGATGCGATTGCTTGCTTAAGTTCTAACTCTAGTTTAGAGAGTAAAGATGGTATATTAAGTTGCTTATCTGTCATATTTGTTTTGATTTAGCCAGCTTTGTAATATCAATTGAGCGGCAAGTTGATCCTGAACATCCCATAGTTTACCAGCACTTACTTTAAGATCATCAAATAACATTTGTTTTGCTTCAAAAGTACTAAAGGCTTCATCTATTTGAAACACAGGGAGATTATAACGCCCTTCTAATTGTCTACAGAATTTTAGCATCTTTGGGGTAATAGGATTGTCCGTGCCGTCCGCTTGTTTAGAAATGCCAACCACCAAGCCAGAAGGCTGCCATTGTTTTATTAATTGAGAAATAAGTTCCCAATTGGGTTTTTGACTGATTGACCGAATGGTTTGTAAAGGACTAGCCATTGAAGTAGTTGTTTGTCCAACAGCCAGACCTATTTTTTTATTACCAAAATCAAAGCCAAGATAAGTGTCAGAATTTAATTTTTCTGCAAGAGGGTCTTTTTTAACCATGACCAGCCGGTGCAGTTAATCGGTTAATATCAATGCCAAGTTGATTAGCGGCTTGTTTCCAGCGTTGTTGAATGGGTGTGTGATATAGAATATCTTCTTGAAAAGGCGTATTTAACCAAGAATTATTTATAATTTCATTTTCAAGATGCCCTGCCCCCCACCCAGCATAGCCTAAGGCAATAAGATATTGGCTAGGCCCTTTGCCTTCGGCAATAGCTTCCAGAATATCACGAGAACTGGTTAAACTAGTTGTTTCCGATATGGCAATAGATGCATCCCAAACTTGCTCATCTTGATTGTGGATAATAAATCCTCTATCTTGCTGGACTGGGCCACCTGCAAAAACTGGAGTATCTTTAATTTGTGGTAAAGATGCGTCGATTTCCATCTGCTCTAAAATTTGAGGTAAAAACATCCCTGTCGTGCGATTAATCACAATTGCCAAGGCACCTTCTTCATTGTGCTGGCACAGATAGCTAACAGTATGCGAAAAGTTAGTATCTGCTAAATTAGGCATGGCAATTAAAAATTGATTATTTAGATAAGAAAAATCTGTCATTTTAATTAAACCTTAATGAATGGTTGCACCAGATTCATTAGAAAATTTCCATCGTCTGGTTATGGCAAGTACATCAAGCTCTGTAAGTAAAGCATTAGGTAATGGAGGATAAGGAGCACCGAGTCTTACAATGCGCTTGGCGGCTTCATCCAGCTTCTTATTTCCTGAGGATTTAACAATATGGATACTATATATATTACCATCTGCTTTAATGCCAACATCCATTGTTAAGCTTCCTGAAAAACCATTTTTTTTAGCAATAGCGGGGAAATTATCATTACCAATTTTTGTAATTTTTGCCACCCAATCATCCATATATTGGGAAGCAATATATTTATGAGTACTAACGGAGCTAACAAATTTAATATTTGTATTTTCTGAGCTTTGTTGGGCATGACGAATTCGAGCACCTAATTGAGCGATTTGTTTCTGTAATGCCTCTGCTGAAAGCCTAGCCCGTTTTTTTGTAGAATGCTTGGTTGATTTTTTTTTGCTGGCAACTTGTTGTTTTGACTTTTTCTGAGTAATCAATTTTTGTGTTGCCTTGGGATGGCTTTTAGATTGTTTTTTTTGTCGGGTCGCCTTCTTTTTATTGCCATTCCCTTGTTTAGGTATTTTTTGTTTTGGAGGTATGGGTTTTTTGGATGTTTTGCCTGCACCAATTTGATTGTCTTGCGCTAGATAGCTTGCTTTTTTAGGTGCTTTTTTAACAGGCGCACTGGCTAATGTAATTTCGATCTGTTTGTTGATTTTAGGTGGCTTGGGTGCTGCAAAACTAATCCCTAAAATAATAAAAGCATGAATAACCGCAGCTATAAATAAAGTAACTAATAACGAGTCACTTTTTAAGCTTGGAAATTGTGATAATAGAGGAGTATTTAGACTTGCCATGACTAAATTTTATGACCCCAGCAATACGTTTTCAATATGATCCATAAGTTGACCACTAATATTAAGACCAAATTGTTGATCTAGTTCTTGTACGCAGGTTGGGCTAGTAACATTAATTTCAGTTAAAAAATTGCCAATAACGTCAATTCCAACAAAAACCAGACCTTTCTTTTTTAATGTTGGGCCTACCTGGTTTGCAATCCATAAATCCCTTTCTGATAATTTTCGACCTTCCGCTGTTCCTCCAGCAGCAAGGTTTCCTCTTGATTCTCCTTTAGAGGGAATACGAGCTAAAGCATAGGGTATAGGTTCACCATTGACAAGTAGAATACGTTTATCTCCATCTTTAATTTCTGGCAAATAACGCTGAGCCATAATATAGCGAGTAGCATATTCTGTCATCATTTCCAGAATGACATTGAGATTTGCATCACCTTCACGAACATGAAAAATTGAGGTTCCACCCATACCATCTAATGGCTTTAAAATAATTTCTTTATGTTTTTGTAAAAAGTTTTTAAAACGCTGAGGCTCTCTAGCCACTAATGACTCTGTACAGCATTGCGGAAACCAGGCAGTAAATAATTTTTCATTAGCATCTCTTAATGACTGAGGTTTATTGACAACATAGCACCCTAAGTGTTCAGCTTGTTCTAAAATATGAGTAGCATAAACATATTCTTGATCAAAAGGAGGATCTTTACGAATGATAATGGTGTCTAATTGATCTAGCGCAATATCCTGCTCATCAATAAATGAATACCAATTATTTTCATCTGTTTGAACTTTTAGTGTGCGGGTTCGAGCATAGGGTTTGGCATTATTAAAATACAGATCATTCATTTCCATGTAATGGAGTTCCCAGTTTCTGGATTGTGCTTCCAGCAACATGGCAAAGCTGGTATCTTTTTTTATGTTGATCAGGTCTATGGAATCCATAACCATGCCTAGTTTTATTGTCATTTAAATGCTCAAAGTAAAATATTTAAAAGCGATTTTAACAAATTTATTTCAAAAATGTTATTTACCTTAAAAAGAAAATTTGGTATAAAGGTGGGCTAACTTTTAAAAATAGACTCGATAGAGGTAATCATGTCTAAAATATGTCAAGTAACGGGCAAACAACCTGTTGCTGGTAACAACGTATCACACGCAAACAACAAAACTAAACGTCGTTTTAATCCTAATCTACATCACCATCGTTTTTGGGTGGAAAATGAAAACCGCTGGATTCGCTTGAGAGTTTCTGCTAAAGGGATGCGCATCATTGATAAAAAAGGGATTGATGTTGTTCTTGCGGATATTCGCAAATCTGGTCAAAAAGTTTAAGAGGATAAATCATGCGCGATAAAATCAAGTTAGTATCTAGTGAAGGTAACGGTCACTTTTATACGACAACAAAAAACAAAAGAACCATGCCTGAAAAAATGGAGATCAAAAAATACGATCCCGTTGCTCGTAAGCATGTTATGTATAAAGAAGCTAAAATCAAGTAATGATTTTGTACTTTGCCGGGTTTTCTTACAAACCCGGCAAAGAAAGCTTTAACTCTCTCTTCCCTTAGCAATTCTTCCATTGATTAAAGTATCGGGGCTATTCTGTGCCCACTGGGTTATTCATAGCTCCCAAAGTATCCTTATGATATTTTAATTTTATCCAAAACAGCTTTTAGTTTTTCAGTCTGTTTATATAAAACAAGATACTTTTTCTCTAGCTCGTTCTTTGCTGTTGTTAATTTCTTAATCTCTTGTTTTAATTGCTGGTTTTCTGCTTCTAAGGTGGATTGAGTGATTTCTTGAAGATCAGACAGAGAGCCTGGCTCTTCGAGCTTAACAACCTTTTCGACAATAAGTTTAGGCTTTTCAATTGTTTCAGGAGTCTCTACTGCTTCGCTAACAAATTCAATCTCTTCAATTATTTCAGGTATCTCTATTGCTTTAGGTGCTTTTTCCATCCCCCCTTTTATAATTAGAGCGCTAATTTTATGTCGAAGTAACAAGAAAGCGGCTGCTTCACTTGTTTTTCCATCAGCACAGATAACAAGAACGGGGGTTCCTCTTTTGAACGTATTGAGTTGCATACGCAGGGAGAAAAAAGGGGTATTTATACTGTTAGGCAGATGATATTTTTTGTATTCATCAGGCGTACGGACATCCAGTAAAATAGCACCTTTAACTATTTCATTTTCAACGCCTGAATAAGGGATGAATTTAAGTGACGGCTGTTTTATTAGAGAAATAAAATTATCTTTAGACAATCTTAGTAAAGACATATTCGTTTGTGCGGTAATATTTACATTTCGAGGCTCACCAGAAAGTAACGAGTCTTCTCCAAAAGTGTCATGGTCACGCAGCTGTGCCAATCTGACCTCTTTAGAATTTGGACTGGGTCTTCGAGAGAGCAAGCAACAACCTTTTTTAATTAGGTAATAGAAATCACCGCAGTCACCTTGCTTAATAACGAGATCCCCTTTTTCATACTTAACCTCTTCAAGCTTTGAAATAATCTGTTGTAAATTTGCCGGGGGGAGTCCTCTAAAAATGGGCGATTTTAATAACGTTGCCATCCAGTCATCGCTACCGTCATCGTCGTATTTATCGTCAATTTCCAGTTCATCATCGAACATAGTCGTATTCTCTTTCAAAGAAATGCTGGGGAGAGCATTTAAAACATCAAAATTTAATCGTAAAAATCGAACAGCGGTATTGGTATAAGCGTCAATTTTTCGGGGTATCTGGTGTGCCAGGGCAAAACGGGCTGACTCAGTACCAGATTCAATAGTGTCTACTATAAGATCATCTGATTGCAGTGAAATTGAACCATTGATTAAATAAATTAACTCAGTAATGTTATCATTTCGCTTAAATAAAAAATCACCTGCCTTAGAATTTTCAATTGTTATAGTCAGACAAAGAGTATTAAATTGAGCAGTTGATAATGCGGATAAAGGAATCAACTGGCGAACAATTTGTCCTTCTTCTGAATGGGCAGCTATTGTCATTTATAAAGGGGTTTTTTTTATATCTGTTAATTATTTGCTATAAATTGATTTAAATCAAGAGGAAACGTTTTTTAAATTGCGTTGTCTGGGATAGATCACGTTAATGAGATGGAAAATTAAATGAAATGTACAAACTGTAAAAATATTTTGCTGCCTATTTTAGTTACTTTGTTTTTTATGGAGTCCTCTTTTGCGGGGTTTCCAGCATCAGTTGATGGGCAAGCATTACCTTCTTTAGCACCCATGCTGGAAAAAAGTATGCCCGCAGTGGTTAATATTTCAACCACAAAGAATGTTCAACTAAGAGAAAATCCATTATTAAGAGATCCTTTTTTCAGACATTTTTTTCAATTGCCCCGGCAACAAAAAAGGCAGCAAAAAAATAGTTTGGGGTCTGGCGTTATTATTGATAGTCAGCAAGGCTATGTATTGACAAACAACCATGTCATTGATAAAGCCGATAAAATCATGGTGACTCTCAGTGATGGCCGCCAATTTAATGCGGTATTATTGGGTACAGATCCTGAAGCTGATGTGGCAGTGATTCAAATTCCAGCAAACAATCTAACCGAATTACCCATAGCTAATTCAAATCACCTAAGAGTCGGTGATTTTGTAGTTGCAATTGGTAATCCTTTTGGTTTAGGGCAAACAGTTACATCGGGTATTATTAGTGCTTTGGGTAGAACTGGACTTGGTATAGAGGGTTATGAAGACTTTATTCAAACAGATGCTTCAATTAATCCAGGTAACTCTGGGGGTGCCTTAGTCAATCTGCGAGGCGAGTTTATCGGGATGAACACTGCTATTCTTGCACCTAGTGGTGGCAATGTGGGAATTGGTTTTGCTATTCCTTCTAATATGGCTATGACTCTTAAAAATTCACTAATAAAACATGGTGAAGTAAGAAGAGGTTTGCTGGGAGTTACTACTCAGAATTTAAGCACTGAACTTATTAAAGCATTTGGATTAAAAAACAGACATGGAGTTGTAATCAGTAAAGTTGAAGGCAATTCTGCTGCTGATATAGCAGGAATAGAGCCAGGTGATATTATCCTTTCTTTAAATGGAAAAAAAACCAGAGGCAGTCATCAGCTAAGAAATATTGTGGGTTTGTTGCAGATTGGAGATGAAGTTCACATTGAATTAATGAGGGGAGAGGATAAAAAAGTTGTCACTGCTATTATTGGCAAACCTCAGCGTATAAAAATAATCGGTGGTAAATTGCATAGGGGCTTAAAAGGGACTGTATTAACCGCAACGCCAAAAAATCAGCTAGAAGGTATCCTGTTTGCCAAGATAGAGCAGAAATCTTATGCCTGGAAAAGTGGATTAAGACCAGGTGATATTATTATTTCTGCCAATCGGTATAGAGTGCGTAATTTAGATGAACTTAAACAAGTCATTGACCCAAGACGTGCTTTATTAATTAATATTCAACGTGGATCAGAAGCCTTTTTTCTGGTCTTACAATAAGGGTAATAAAGTGAGTTCAAAAAAAAACTTTTTAGCTTTAAATATTGCAGTATTAACTATTTCAGATTCCAGGACAGCAGTGGATGATATTTCTGGAAAAACATTAGTTGAGCGGATTGAACAAGCCGGTCATCAGCCAGTTGAAAAAACCATAGTCAAGGATGATATTTATCAAATTCGAGCGCTTATTTCGCAATGGATTATTGATGATAAGATTGATGTGGTGATAACAACGGGTGGGACAGGTGTCACAGGCAGAGATGGTACACCCGAAGCCGTCACGCCATTATTAGATAAAGTCTTGGACGGTTTTGGCGAAATATTCAGAATGTTATCTTATCAAGATATAAAAACCTCAACCATGCAGTCTCGTGCTATAGCTGGTGTAGCAAATGGCACCTATATTTTTTGTTTGCCAGGCTCATCAGCTGCCTGTAGAAGTGCATGGGATGATTTAATTTCAGCTCAGTTAGATTCACGAACAAAACCCTGCAACCTAGTACAATTAATGCCACGATTAAAGGAAAAATAATGCAATCAGTTTTTTTATTTCTAACTGCTATTAGCGGATTAATCGGTGTTGCCATGGGGGCATTTGGTGCTCATGGCTTAAAAGCAGTTTTAACACCTGAAATGTTAGCGGTTTATAGAACAGGGGTGGATTATCAAATGTGGCACGCCCTGGCTTTAGGGCTTATTGCCGTATTTCGTCAGCAAACGCCAGAATCTGTTTTATTAAAATGGGCTGGATGGTTAATGTTTGTGGGAATTTTGTTATTTTCGGGCAGTTTGTATTTGTTAGCCATGCTTAATATGAAATGGCTAGGTATGATTACTCCATTAGGCGGTGTATCACTTTTAATCGCTTGGGTATTAGTGGCTATGTTTGCTTTTAAATCAAAAACAGCTGCAAAATAAATGGAAGTGAGGCTTCAGGTAAAAAACTTCTTATCCCTCCCAGTTAATTATTTAAATTATAGAATATGTCAGTAAGCAATCCAAAAACCATCTATCTAAAAGACTACACCGTTCCTGAATACTTAATTGAAAATGTAGAGCTAAATTTCATTTTGGATGAACATAAAACTCGTGTGATTTCAAAATTGACTCTGCATAAAAACCCTCAAAGTCAGGAACAAAATCCAGCATTGGTTTTACAGGGGGAAGATTTAGAATTGGTGAATATTGCCATTGATGGTGTTGCTTTAAATAGCACCCAGTATCAGCAAACTGATGAACATTTAACTCTTGCAGATGTACCACAAAATCAAGTCTTTCTACTAGCGATAGAAAATACCATTAATCCTAAAGCTAATACCGCATTAGAAGGTCTGTATCTTTCCAGCACCATGATGTGTACCCAGTGTGAAGCCCAAGGATTTAGAAAAATCAGCTATTTTCTTGATAGACCGGATGTGATGACCACTTTTAAAACCACATTGGTGGGAGATAAAGATAAATACCCAGTTTTATTATCCAATGGTAATAAAGTCGCAGAGGGCGAATTACAAAATAATCGCCATTGGGTGACATGGGAAGACCCTTTTAAAAAGCCCTGTTATTTGTTTGCATTAGTCGCAGGTCAGTTGGAGTGTATAGAGGACACTTTTACCACCATGACTGGGCGTGATATTAGTTTGCAGATATTTGTTGAAGCACATGATATTGATAAATGTGGTCATGCCATGCAGTCTCTTAAAAACTCAATGCAATGGGATGAACAAAATTATGGTCGTGAATATGATTTAGATTTATATATGATTGTTGCAGTCAGTCATTTCAATATGGGAGCGATGGAGAATAAAGGACTTAATGTATTTAATACCAAGTTTGTATTGGCGCGACCTGATACTGCAACTGATGCAGATTATGAGCATATTGAAGGGGTGATCGGACACGAGTATTTCCACAATTGGACGGGTAATCGAATTACTTGTCGTGACTGGTTCCAGTTAAGTTTAAAAGAAGGTTTTACGGTTTTTCGGGATCAAGAATTTACCGCAGACCAAACATCTAAGGCTGTTAAGCGGATTGAGGATGTTAAATTACTACGTACTCGACAATTTGCTGAAGATGCAGGGCCTTTGGCACACCCTATTCGCCCTGAGTCTTATATTGAAATTAATAATTTCTACACCTTAACTATTTATGAAAAAGGTGCGGAAGTGGTGCGGATGATTCGTACTTTATTAGGCGAAGAAGGTTTTAGTAAAGGCAGTGATTTGTATTTTAAAAGGCATGATGGACAAGCCGTTACCTGTGATGATTTTGTTAGCGCCATGGAGGACGCTAATGATTTTGATTTAACTCAATTCAAACGCTGGTATTCACAAGCAGGAACACCTGAGCTAGAGATTATCGAAAATTATAATCCAGCAGATAAAACACATAGCCTGACCATTAAACAACGTTGTTTACCAACACCTGGACAGCCCAACAAACCCCCTTTACATATTCCGCTAAAAGTTGGTTTACTAGCCGCTAATGGTTCTATTGCAAAGATTTGCATGGCAGATTGCGAGCCTTGTGATGAACTGATTTTAGAGTTAAAAGAGATGGAGCAGACCTTCGTTTTTAAACAGTGCGATGAAAAACCAGTGGTTTCATTATTACGCGGCTTTTCTGCCCCTGTTACCTTAAAAAGACAGCAAAGCCTGGAAGAATTAGCTTTTTTATTAAGTTACGATGCTGATACCTTTAATCGCTGGGAAGCCGGTCAAAAAATGAGTGAAAAAATCATTTTTGGCTTAATAGATGATAGTCAGCAAGGACGAGCATTACAGTTAAACCCATTATTAGTGGATGCTTATAAAAAAGTATTGGCACAGGATTGGGATGATCTCTGTTATTTTTCTTTATTATTAAGCTTGCCAGAAGAAAATTATTTAGCTGGGCAAATGACGGTAGTGGATGTCGATGCCATTCACCAAGCCAGAGAGTTTGTTAAAAAATCATTAGCAGAGCAATTACAGGATCAGTTTCAAACCTTATACCAGCAATATAATAAAGATGAATCAGGACAATTTGATGCTGGAGCCATTGGACGAAGACGGATTAAAAATAACTGCTTGAGTTATTTAACAGACAGTAGCTATCAATTAGCTACAGATCAGTTTAAAGCAGCAAAAAACATGACTGATCAAATAGCTGCTTTATCAGTCATTATTGAAGATGATCATCCAGAAAAGCAAGCTTGTTTACATGATTTTTATCAGCAATGGAAAGATGAGCCGCTGGTAATTGACAAATGGTTTACTTTGCAAGCATGTAACAGTGCTAAAGATGCTTTTACCACTATAGAAGCATTGTTACAACATCCTGCTTTTGAGTTAACCAACCCTAATCGGGTTCGCTCATTAATTGGAGCATTTAGTCAGGCTAATCAATTACACTTCCATGCTGCTGATGGTTCTGGTTATCAATTTCTAGCCGATCAAGTCATTACTCTGAATTGCATTAACCCACAAGTTGCATCCCGAATGGTTGCTGCGTTTACTCAATGGAAACGATTTGATAAAAAAAGGCAGGAATTGATGAAGTCAGCATTAATGCGAATCATTAATACTGAAAATATTTCTAAAGATGTGTATGAAGTTGCTAGTAAAAGTTTGGTGTAATAAACATTATTATGAATTTACGTCGATTAATATGGAATGCATCTTGGTTAACTGATAAACAACGAATTGAATGGTATCCAGCCTTTTGGTTATTAAGACCCAAAGTGCTGGAACTATCACCCTGTTGGCGTAAAGTGACTATTTTATTACCACATAGCTGGATTGCCACTAATACAGGAGGCAGTTTATTTGGTGGTTTTCAAGCTTGCCTGGCAGACCCTATTGCTGCGATGTCTTGTGTAAAAGTATTTCCTGGTCATTCAGTCTGGACACGCTCATTACATTTAGATTTTAAGCACCAGGGTCTGACTGATTTAGAGTTAAAATTTGAAATGTCTGCAGAGCAGGAGCTACAGATTAAACAAGAGCTAGAACAAAAAGGACGAAGTACACCAGAGTTTGAATATGGCTTATATCAGGCAGATGGATCTTTATCGACCATAATAAAAGCGCGTATTGCCATTAGAGCAAAAGGATATACAGCCAAAAAGGGGATCTGAGTGTTAAACTAATGCAATACTGACAAGGTAAAAAAAGCAAAACCTATTGGTTTTAAAATTATTTAATACATATAGGAATGTGAACGAAATAAGCCCTACAACTATCAAAGGACTTTAGTCCTGTCTGAGTCAGGCGAGGCTAAAGAGACAGTGAAAGTATTTGCTCTAGTCCCTCCTCTTTTGCAAAGAGGGGCTAGGGGGAGGTTAAACGCAGAATGCTTTCACAGCCTCTAAAGCCTCATTTTCAAGTTGTTGACGTTATTTTGTACACACTCCTTAGTTTAAGTTGATAGTGGATACAACTATTTATGAAAGGGGAATTTATGCGTGACTGGAAACTGTTACCCAAGTTAGTGGGTGCAACGATTGTTAGTGCCGTTGTTTTATATGTTGCATTTTATTTCATTTTTCTAGACTTACTGGTTGATCTCTGGTGGTTTAGATCGTTAGAAATGGAATCTTATTTTTGGTTAAGACTTCTCTATCGCTTTATTCTTTCATTTGTTGTTACTGTCGTTTTTTTTGGTATTTTTTATTTTCATTTTTGGATAGCTTCACGTTATTTAGGCTTAAATCCTCCTGATGAGGTTTTATTAGACGCTGATAAGCGGCAACGTTTTCAGCGCTTTGCTAACGCCTTTATGGATGGATCTGCAAAAATATACCTTGTTTTATCATTATTTTTAGCCGTCACTATTGCCTGGCCATTTTATGATCAATGGGAATCTGCAATCCTGTTTTTCTTTGGTAGTGCGTCAGGAGTTACTGAACCCGTTTATGGTAATGATATTAGTTTTTATTTATTTTCCTACCCAATATTCATGTTAATTCAGCATGAATTATTAATCACAGCCTGTTTGCTTTTTATTTTTGTTGCCTGCTTATACTGGCTGGAACATATATTTGTACCTAATCAAAATCAAGAATTTCCATTAGGCGCAAAGATTCACTTAACAATTTTAATTGCTTTTGTTGTTTTATTTGTGGTTTGGGGGTTTTTGCTGGATCGCTTTTCTTTATTATATGTTGATACACATGAGCCAGTATTCTTTGGGCCAGGCTATATAGAGCTGCGATGGCAGGTGGTTTTAATATGGTTGTCTATTGTTACTTTTATTGCGACTTCTGTCAGCGCTATTCTTTTTATTTTTTCTGAAAAACATCGGGTAAAAACACCATTTATTATTTCAGTCAGCATCTTTTTATCTGTTTTAGGATTACAACATGTTGAAACGATTCCTAATTTAATAAACACCTTTATCGTAAAGCCAAGTCCTGTAAGTACAGAAAAAGATTATATGCTGAACAATATAGATGCCACTTTAGATGCTTATGACTTGAAAAATATCAAAACTGTAAGCTTTACTGTAGAAGTCGATGCCAGTAAAGACATTGAAAAGTGGAGTAGTAAAAAGCATTTTGAGAATATCCCTGTTTGGGATAGAGAGTACTTGACTGATGGCTATATGCAGTTACAAGGCATACGCCCCTACTATCGATTTTTAGAAGTGGATGAAGACCGGTATTTTATAAATGATCATTTCCAGCAAGTTAATTTATCAGCACGGGAAATGAATATTAAAAAACTGCCAATCGAAGCGCAAAATTGGGAAAACACCCATTTACGTTATACCCATGGATATGGCGCAGTTGTAACACCAGCCGCTCAGGACGCAGGAAAACCCATTATCTGGTATTTACGTGATTTGAATATGTCTTCAACCACTGGATTTAATGTTAAAAACGCAGATATATATTTTGGACAAGAAAAGTATAAATATGCAATTGTTCCAAACAAGTTAGAGATACTGGAACTCTCAAGTGCTGAACAAAGTATGGCTAAAGGTTATCAAGGAACAGCAGGGATTCATATTCCATCCTATTTTAGAAAGGCTTTATTAGCCTTTTATTTTAGAGATGAAAAGATCTTTTTTTCTCGTAATATAAGTAAAGAAAGTAGATTTCTTCTACGCAGAAATATAAAGGATCGTATTAATACTATCACTCCTTTTTTACATTTGGATAAAGACCCTTATCTTGTTATCACTAAAGATAGGTTTTATTGGGTACAAGATGCTTATACCTTATCTAATTATTATCCTGTATCAAAACCAGCAGCAGATGATTTTTTGGATGGCAAGCATCAGTTTAATTATATTCGTAATTCAGTAAAAATTATCGTAGATGCTTATAATGGATCGACACGCTATTATGTATCGGACTCTAAAGATCCAATTATTCAAGCCTATAGTCGCGCTTATCCTGGTGTCTTTAACAAGCTAGCGAAAATACCAAAGGAAATTCAAAAGCATTTACGCTATCCACGTGATTTGTTTTATTTACAAATGAAAGTGTATGCAAAATATCATCAGAAAAAACCTGAGTTATTTTATGAGCAAGCCGAAACATGGCAGTTTGCAACGGTTGATGAAAAACAAGTTTTACCCTACTTTATTACTATGGATTTTGGTAATTGTAATGACCGGGAAGAATTTGTGATGATTAACCCCATGACTCCTGTACATAGAGATAATTTGAGTATGGTAGGTTTGGCGGGTACAGCAGATAATGACAATTGTACTGATGCCTATAAACCAGGCATTACCATTTATAAATTCCATAAAGATATTCAGGTTAATGGGCCTGCTCAGGTTGATGCTTTGATTGATCAGAGTCCTGAAATATCAGAACAATTTACCTTGTGGGATCAACATGGATCCAGAGTTCAAAGAGGACGAATGATTATTTTGCCTATGGAAAACTCAATGCTTTATGTGCAGCCAATTTATATGATTTCGACTACAACAAAAATTCCAGAGCTAACAAGAGTGATTGTTTCCATCGGTAATGAAGTGGTGATGGATAAAACCTTATGGTCAGCGTTCAAACGCTTGAAGGATAGATTTACTAAAGAAAGCAATGGTTCAGCAATTGGTGTTTCATCAATTGCAGAAGAAGAAAGTTAATGCTTAAAAGTCAGCTTTATACCCACGCCGAGCGTGGGAAAATAGTCTTAACTGTATTCCAAAAAATGAATGAAACGACAAGGAAAACAGAAAAATTTAGTATTATTTTAATACCAGGCTACAGAGCCTATCTTCAAGATCTATTCGCTTTGCAAGATGTTCGCCTAATGCTGATAAATCGAACTCTAAAGTATCAATAGCAAGTGAATTTATATTGGAATCATAGTTATCATTAAAAGAAATAACGGCTTCAGTTGTTTTTGAAAATTCAGGGTAGATTCTTTCAGCTACTGATAAAACAGCCTCTCTACGTTCATTTCCTGATATTAAATATTCAAAAATACCAAAATGTCCTAAAGAGGCATAATCAATTAATAATTGAGAAAACTTTGTCAATAGTTCTTGCGTCTGAGATATGTTTGAAAAGGGCTTTAATTCTGCAACTTTGCAATATAAAGACCAGACTTGTTTTCTTTCTTCTTGTAGTTCAGAAACCAGGTGTTGATTATATTTACGCCTTTCAGGACTTTGGTGCATAACAGCAGACATAAGCGACTCCTTTTTAAAGTTAGCTGCTAATTTATGTCATTTATTAAGAAAACTCAACAATTATTTAAAAAATAAGAGATTTTTGTGTATTTTGTGTCAATAATTATTCCAACTTATAATCGCTGCAGCCTATTAAAACGTGCATTAGAGTCAGTTTATCAGCAAACTTATCTGGATTATGAAATTATTGTTGTTGATGATGGATCGACAGACGAGACAGCTAAAATGATAAAGCTGTTTTTTCCAGAAGTAAACTATGATTTTCAAGTTAATCAGGGAGTGAGTGCTGCAAGAAATAGAGGAATAGGATTGGCAAAAGGACATTGGTTCGCTTTTTTGGATTCAGATGATGAATGGATGCCGAAAAAATTAGAAAATCAAATGTGCGAATTAAAATCTAACTTAGATTACAAAATATGTCACACGCAAGAACAGTGGATTAGAAATGCTGTTCGGGTCAATCAAATGAAAAAGCACAAAAAAACAGGTGGCTGGATTTTTAAGCAATGCTTACCCTTATGTGCGATGTCTCCTTCGTCTATTGTCATTCACCGCACGGTATTTGATGATGTGGGAAATTTCGATATAACCTTGCCAGCCTGTGAAGATTATGACTTATGGTTACGTATAACTGCCAAATACCCTGTTTTATATTTAGAAGATGAACTCATTAAAAAATATGGTGGACATGAAGATCAACTTTCAACAAAATATTGGGGAATGGATCAGTATAGAATTAAAGCATTACAAAAAATTATTTTAAGCAATAAACTAAATGAAGAAAACAAGCAGCAAGCCATATCCATGCTATTAAAAAAATGTAATATTTTTAAAAATGGAGCATTAAAACGGGACAAAATTGACGAAGCTCAGTACTATCAACAAATAATTAATGATTTTTTAGTAGAATGACTAAGCAACACCTCCCCTCTATTTACCTTTTTGTCGCATTAGCCTGTGAAGCAAAACCTTTAGTGCATTTCTTTGGTTTAAAAAAACAACCATTGAATTGCCCTTTTGCTATTTATAAAAATGATGACATTGTTTTGGTGGTAGCGGGTGTTGGTAAAATTGCAATGGCAGGCTCTGTTGCCTATACCATGGCAATATTTTCGAATGTTCAAGTCCCTATATTGATTAATATTGGTATTGCTGGACATCAATCACAAGCACTAGGCAATTTATGTGTGGCAAGTAAAATTATTGATGTAGAGACGGGGAAATGCTTTTATCCCCAGTTAATTGGTAACAATTGGCCAGAAAGCTTTCAAATTAAAACATTTTCAATACCTTGTGCTCAGTATAACGAAAATTGTTTAAATGATATGGAAGCCTCTGCATTTTGTGAAATGGCTATAAAGTTTAGTAGTAGTGAGCTTATTCAT
The DNA here is from genome assembly GCA_023134955.1 of Methylococcales bacterium. Taxonomy (GTDB): domain Bacteria; phylum Pseudomonadota; class Gammaproteobacteria; order Methylococcales; family Methylomonadaceae; genus QPIN01. Next base: position 17,624 of record JAGLUC010000024.1, read on the forward strand.
AGTCTAAAAATAGTCTCTGATAATGAAACTTCTTCAATAGATAATATCAATGCCAAGTTAGTGGCTGAATGGATAACTAAGCAACTGACTGATATTGAAATGGTTTTAAAAAAATCAAGTTTACTAAGAAAACCTTTTGTAACTATTGAGTTAAATGAATTAACTGAGATAGTCAATAACTGGCATTTTACTGTGACTGGGCAGATAAAATTAAAAGCATTATTAATGAGGTGGAGGGTATTAACATCTCAGCCATGGAAAGGTTTTTACGCTAAAGACCTTAGTAATGGAAAGGTATTGCTACAAAGATTAGAAAAGGATATTAATCAGTTAGAGCTGAAATTGTGATTAAAACTGATAAGAAATAAAAAAAAGCAAGTATTTTTTCTGTTAGTGCTATAATGTCGGTGCTTGCGTTGGCTCAAGCTGGTTTTCTAAGAACATCCTGTAATTGGCTCATCTCTGAATCCTTATTCATGTCATCTGCACGCTTTATTTATTTTTTTACATTTTGAGGATTTCAAAAATGGCAACTGGTACAGTTAAATGGTTCAACGAAGCTAAAGGTTTCGGTTTTATCTCTCCACAAGACGGTGGTGAAGATGTATTCGTTCACTTTAGAGCAATTGTTGGCGATGGTTTTAAAACTTTGGCCGAAGGTCAAACTGTTGTATATGAAGTAGAAAATGGCCCTAAAGGTCTACAAGCTGCTCAAGTACAGCCACAATAAGTAAACAGCCAACACTGTTTATTAAAGACCCCACTTTTAAGTGGGGTTTTTTTTGCCCTAAATTTAATGCCTCAGTTAATATACTTACAAAGAAACTTTAGAATAAAGGTTTTATTAGCCACTCATTTTTATCAGCTAAATTCATATAATATACTCTTTACGTTTAAGAATACCCCATTCTAAAACACTCACCTTATTACGATGGGCGTTGTTTAACGCTATGGAGGCATGTATTAATCGTCCCAAAAGTTCTGGCAGGGTATTTCGACACTCTTTTATTAACACATATTGTAGTCCGTATGAAACGAAGTGTAATACGGGGTTTCGAGTCATCGGTTTCCC
>JAGLUC010000240.1 GCA_023134955.1 Methylococcales bacterium
TGTACTCAGAAAGTCATTATTTATGGCGCAGGTCAAGGGGGAGTGCAGCTGGCGACTGCTTTAGGATATGGACGAGAATTTAAACCAGTTGCTTTTATTGATGATGACAAGCTTTTGCATAAACATAAAATTAATGGGTTAAGGATTTATCCTATAACCTCACTGAGTTATTTGATTGAGCGACATGGTGTAACGGATGTTTTGCTGGCAATGCCATCAGTTTCTCGTAGTCGCCGTAGTGAAGTGATCCGATTATTAGAGCCGTATCCTGTTCATGTAAGGACTATGCCGGGATTGGCTGAAATGGCGCAAGGCAAAATTAAGTTTGATGAACTGCAAGAAGTGGATATTGCTGATTTATTAGGGCGCGATGCGGTAGTTCCTGATCAAACATTATTTCATGCTAATATTGCAAATAAAATTGTGATGGTTACTGGGGCTGGAGGTTCAATTGGTTCGGAGCTTTGTCGACAAATTATTAACCTGCAGCCAACTAAGCTCATACTGTTTGAATTAAATGAATTTGCACTTTATTCTATAGATAAAGAACTGAATCAGGCAATTGAGTTACTTAAAGCTGGCAATATTGAAATACTTTCTGTTTTAGGCTCTGTTACTGATGAGCAACGGGTTAGAAGGGTCTGTAAAACACTAAAGGTACAAACCATATACCATGCTGCGGCTTATAAACATGTGCCTATGGTTGAGAAAAACCCTGGTGAAGCGATAAAAAATAATGTGTTTGGTACATTAAGTCTGGCTCAGGCAGCAATAAGCGCAAATGTTGAAACTTTTGTGTTGATATCAACGGATAAGGCCGTACGTCCTACCAATACCATGGGGGCAACTAAGCGTTTTGCTGAATTAATTTTGCAAGGCTTGAGTCTGGAGGCAGATCATCAGACTCGTTTTACCATGGTGCGCTTTGGTAATGTATTAGGTTCATCAGGTTCAGTGATTCCCTTATTTAGAGAACAAATTGCACGTGGTGGACCAGTGACAGTGACGGATTCACGTATTATTCGTTATTTTATGACCATACCTGAGGCTGCTCAACTGGTAATACAAGCAGGTGCAATGGGCTTGGGTGGAGATGTGTTTGTTTTGGATATGGGTGATCCCATAAAAATTGTTGATTTAGCCAAACGCATGATTCATTTAACTGGATTAGAAGTTAAAGATAAGGATCATCCTGATGGCGAAGTGGAAATTAGTTTTACTGGCTTACGACCAGGTGAAAAGTTATATGAGGAGTTACTGATTGGTAATAATGTCACTGAAACGGCGCATTGCAGAATTATGCGGGCTGAGGAAGAAGTGATCCCTTGGGATAAATTACAGATAAGCCTGGAACAATTAAATGCTGGATTAGACAGAGGTGATTGTAACGCTGTAAGAGATATTTTAAAAGAGTCGGTTTGTGGATTTATACCTCAGTGTAAGGTGGGTGATTTATTGTGGCAAGTTGAAGAGCAGCAAAATAAATAATGTTGGCTGGGTATTGTTACGATGAGTGAGCCAGACATTCAAACGGTTGATTTTAATTTCATTAAGAAAAAATGGGATCAGATTCATGAAAAAAATACTGTTTCAGATGTTGCTGAGGTTTTAAGAGAAAATAGTTTTTTACTCCCTGAAAATGGTATTGCTCTGGATTTGGCTTGTGGACTGGGTGAAAATGCAATTTTTTTGGCAGAAAAAGGATTGGATAGCAATGCCTGGGATATATCTTCAGTCGCATTAAAGAGGGTGAAACAAAAAGCCCTGGAAAAATCACTGAATGTATCCGTACAACAGGGGTTTATAAAAGCAAGTACCTTACCTAAAAACAGTTTTGATGTAATTGTTTTAAGTCATTTTCTTGACCGATCTCTAAGTAATGCGATAATGAAGAGTTTAAAACCTAACGGACTACTTTTTTATCAAACTTATGTGAGAGATAAATTAGGGCTTGATGGCCCTAAAAATCCAGATTATTTATTGGCTAGAAATGAATTATTAGAACTTTTTCAGCCTTTGAAGCTTGTGGTTTATAGGGAAAATAATCGACTAGGTGATTTAAACTGTGGAAACAGGGATGAGGCACTTTTTGTCGGTCAAAAATGTTAGAGAATATATGATAGAAAACAAGGATCCAAAACAATCCTGGGCTTTGTTGCAGGGAAATTCAACTGCCGTGATGGTTGATGTACGCACAACAATTGAACA
>JAGLUC010000241.1 GCA_023134955.1 Methylococcales bacterium
GCCTTTCGCCTTTCGCCTTTCGCCTGCTCTTAACAAACCACAACATCATACTGTTGCATCAAGCTGTTTATATCTTTTCTATAAAACTCTTTTACTGGCAGACTTAAATCGACAGGCTTTAGCCCTCTTTCTTGTAGAGATTCTACTTCTGTATAAAGATCGTTTACATCATATATCTCCAGGGCATTAAAAATAGATAAGGTCTCCTTTAATCCTAGCTTTTCAGGCTGCTGATCTTTTTTTAATTGAAACACTCCATCATCTAAAAACAGCAAAGCAACTTTTTGGTCAAATGCTGCGGCTGTTAGTACCACATCCAGTTTTTCCTGTAATTGAACACCACTGTGTGGAGCTACTTTCATTATGAATAAGATGCTCTTTTCAATCATCCGAACTCAATAAATCTATCAGCAAGTATTATGGCTTCCATTAACTGACCTAAACCAGAAATTCTAAACCCTTCCGCCAAATCGTTATCTAGCTTGCCTTGCCTTTTTGCTTCATCTTCACACAACAAACCTCGTCGTTGAGCAGCAGAAATACACACGACTAAATCAACCCCTTTTGCTTTAGCAAGTTCATTCCATTTTTGGGTCATTTGCAATTCATCATCAGGTGGTGTTGCATAATTAAATGCGTGATAAATCCCCTCTTGATAAAAAAACACTCGCGTTATCTCATGCTTCATCTTTAATGCGGTTGTTATAAATTGATAAGCTGAATAGCCTAAATTAGAATCATTGGGACTTGAATTGATTTGTATGGCAAATTTCATCTTTTATAGTCCTTGTGGGGGGAGTAACTAAAGCCTGTAATAGTCAATCTTAACACAGTAGGTTGAGGAACGAACTCAACATGTTGATTACAATGAAAAAGTTTGGGTTCCAATCGTCACCTCAACCTACAGTACTTTTGTACATTGTAAGTAAACCTAATCCCTAGGCGCAGCAGGTGCTAGAACTTCTCTTGAACCGTTTCCCTCTGGTGAGCTGACAACACCAGCCATTTCCATATCTTCAATCATTCTGGCAGCTCGGTTATAGCCTACTTTAAATCGGCGTTGTACGCTGGATATTGAGGCTTTTCTGGTTTCTGTGACAAACATCACCGCTTCGTCATATAAGACATCCATTTCAGAGTCCATACCAGCTTCTGCTACTGACTCACCAGTATCTGAGCGTTCCTCGGTAATATCTTCCAGATAATTGCTAGGTGCGGTTTTTTTGAGGAACTGTACTATTTTATGCACTTCATGATCATCAACAAAAGCACCGTGCGCTCTTATCGGAATACTGGTTCCTGATGGCAGGAATAACATATCTCCATTGCCTAATAGCGTTTCTGCGCCACCCTGGTCAAGTATGGTTCTTGAGTCAATTCTGGAGGATACTTGAAACGATATACGCGTAGGCACGTTTGCTTTAATCAAACCCGTTAACACATCAACTGAGGGTCTTTGGGTTGCTAAAACCAAGTGTATACCTGATGCTCTGGCTTTTTGGGCTAATCTGGCAATTAATTCTTCAACTTTTTTACCGACAATCATCATCATATCGGCTAATTCATCAATTACAATGACGATGCTGGGTAATGTTGTAAGGACCGGAAATGTTTCTCCTTCTTCTAACGGTTCAGTTAATTGAAATAAAGGATCTCGAATGGTCTCTCCATTTTTCTCAGCCTCTTCAATTAAATGATTAAAACCAGCTAAATTACGTACACCCATTTTAGACATTAACTTATAACGTCTTTCCATTTCTGCAACGGCCCAACGAAGTGCATTTTGTGCATCCTTCATATCGGTTACAACAGGTGTTAATAAGTGAGGTATGCCCTCATAAACCGATAGCTCCAGCATTTTTGGATCTATCATAATCAGCCTGACTTCATCAGGAGTCGCTTTATAAAGCAAGCTAAGAATCATAGTATTAATGGCGACTGATTTACCCGAGCCTGTGGTTCCTGCAACCAAAGCATGTGGCATTTTTCCAAGGTCTGCTACCACTGGCTTACCGGCAATATCTTTACCCATTGCAAAAGTTAATTTTGATTTAGATTTTTCAAAACTTTTAGATGCAATTAAATCACGCAGAGAAACCATTTCTCTTTCCTGATTAGGAATTTCCAGTCCAATAACAGATTTCCCATGAATCACATCGACTATCCGTACACTTGTTACCGATAATCCGCGAGCAATATCTTTGGATAGTCCTGACACTCGACTTACTTTAACGCCTGCTGCCAACCTGAGTTCAAATCGGGTAATAACAGGGCCAGGGTGCACAGCCTCAACTTCTACAACCACATTAAAATCTTGCAGTACATCTTCAACCTTTCTCGATATGCTCTCCAATTCAGCTTCTGAATAACCTTTAACTCTGGAAACACGCTTATCAAGCAGTGCTAATGGCGGTAATTGTCCTTCATAAGCATCAGCGTCAAAAATATCAACTTGACTCTCTTTTACTTCCCTTTCACTGAATTCAACCTGGTTTATAGTAGGTGCGATTTTAACTTTTGCTTTTTTAACAACTTGTCGTTTCTCTCTTTTATCCTGGGTAGACCTGACTTGGCTATCTCTATAAGTGTCATATAAGGAAAATATTACTTCATAAATAGATTTACATAGTGATAAGGTATATTTCCCGACAAAATCAATCACTGAAACCCAAGACAAACCAGTAAATAAAGTAATACCAGCTAAAAAAATAGCTAACAGCAATAAAGTTGCACCAGAGTTCCCTAAAACAACCAGTAAAGCCTCTCCCACTTCAAGCCCTAAAACCCCCCCTGTTGTGCCAGGTAATTCGACTTTTAATCTTAATACATGCAAATAAAAAATAGCACTGCCTGAAATGATAGTAGCAATAAAACCAAACCATCGAATAGATAAAATAAGCGTACTTCTTTGCTGTTCAGATTGGGTATAAAAAAGATAGCCGTGCCATAAAATCATAACAGGGAACAAATAGGCCATTAAACCAAAAACACTTAAAACAAAATCAGACACCCACGCGCCCACAACACCACAGGCATTACTAATATTTTGCATTGAACCACTATGAGTCCATCCTGCATCTTCAATACTAAATGTAATTAAAGCTATTAAAAAAAACAAAGAAATAGCGGTTAAACCTAACAATGCAACTTCGCGTAATCCGCGAAAGGTTTTTTCTTCAATGATGGCTGACATAAAACCTTCTTACAAATAAACTACTGATAAAACATGATTATAGACCAATAATAGAATATTTTACATTAAATTTTAAAATTACATTTCTGCATCAAAAAAGCTTTATTTTTTATACTGTTATGTTGTTGTTTTTATCATTAGTGCTTCATCACATTATATTTACGGGTATAGGGAGTTGAACAGTGATTAGCTGCTAGGCGCATGAGTGCAGGACTAGCAAGCTAATCCAAACGAGTACAACAACGCAGATGAGCATTTATCAGCTTTTTATACTCTTTACGTTTAAGAATACTCCTTTTTAGTATGTAGATTATTGTAATGAGCTAGGCATAAAGCAGCAGGAATAGTAATCTATTTCAATGCTTTATAACAACGCTCATCGCGATAAGATGCGTGCTAGAATGGGGTATTCTTGAACGTGAAGAGTATATATCCGTCAATATAATGTTGATGAAGTACTCGCTAAGTAAAGTATAATTGTTCTGATATATTACCCTTTGATGGAGATCTTTTTAATGAGTGCTGCTAAACACTGCAAACTTTTAATTCTTGGCTCTGGTCCCGCTGGCTACACTGCTGCTATCTATGCAGCGAGAGCAAATTTAAACCCTGTAATGATTACAGGTATGCAGCAAGGTGGGCAATTAACCACCACCACAGAAGTTGATAATTGGCCTGGTGATGTTGAAGGGCTTCAAGGTCCTGATTTAATGGAGCGTATGCGCTTACATGCTGAGCGTTTTAATACTGAAATTATTTTTGATCATATTCATAGCACAGATTTATCTAAACCACCTTTTGTATTAACGGGTGATTCTGCAACTTACACTTGTGATGCACTAATTATTGCCACAGGTGCTTCTGCCATGTATTTAGGCTTAGAATCAGAAGAGGCTTTTAAAGGTAAAGGCGTTTCAGCTTGTGCCACTTGTGATGGTTTTTTCTATCGCAATAAACCTGTCGCAGTCATTGGTGGTGGCAATACAGCAGTTGAAGAGGCATTATATTTATCAAATATCGCATCACAAGTAACGATTGTTCATCGTCGCGATAAATTTCGCTCAGAAAAAATATTGTCAAATAAACTGATTGAAAAATCAAAAAATGGCAATATTGTGATTAAATGGGATCATACTTTAGAAGAAGTTCTGGGTGACGATATGGGCGTTACTGGGCTTAGAATAAAGAGCACTAAAGATGATTCAACCGAAGATCTTGATGTACATGGTGTATTTATAGCGATTGGTCATACGCCTAATACGGGGATTTTTGATGGTCAGTTAGATATGCAGCACGGCTACATCAATGTCAACAGCGGTATTACAGGTAACGCAACAGCCACAAGTGTTGAGGGTGTTTTTGCAGCAGGCGATGTAATGGATTCTCATTACAAACAAGCTGTCACCTCTGCGGGTGCAGGTTGTATGGCTGCTCTGGACGCTGAAAAATATCTGGATGAACTTGAGTAAAAATAATTTGTTAGGCAGACCTTAGGAGTGAGGATTAAATAAGTTCTCGAAGTTTCACTCCTTAGTCCACCCTTTTAGCTACATCACAAGCATAGCGGACTAATAATGCCATGAATGGCATGTAGTAGAGTAACGCAGGAACAGTTACCTAAGTTCGCTCTACCCTGCCTCCTCCATGCAACTACCCATACTTGATCCAGCAAACCCACAGCAAGAATTTCCAAATATTGAAACTGCTTTAACTGATCCTGATGGTTTATTGGTTATGGGAGGATGCCTTTCTTCCCAGCGCATTGTTAATGCTTATAAAGCAGGCATCTTCCCTTGGTATAGTCCTGGAGAACCCATATTATGGTGGTCACCCAATCCACGATTAATATTAATACCAGAAAACCTTATTATTTCGCGTAGTCTTAAAAAAACCATTCGCAAACAAATATTCAACATAACATTTGATCAAGCCTTTGCTAAAGTTATGCAATACTGCGCTGCCCCCAGAGATGAACACACTGGCACATGGATTTCAGAAGAGATGACACAGGCATATACCCTATTACATCGACAAGGTATCGCCCACTCTGTTGAAGCCTGGTTTGATGGCGAATTAGTCGGTGGTTTATATGGCATAGCTATTGGACAAGTATTCTATGGGGAATCAATGTTTCATAAAAAAACAGATGCCTCAAAAGTGGCGTTTTGTCAGTTAATTAAGCAACTTACTCAGTGGGATTATCAATTGATTGATTGTCAGGTTCATACCAATCATTTAAGTAGTTTGGGTGCAGAAGAAATTACCAGGGCAGATTTTTCTCGGCTAATCAAACAATATTGTTCCATCTTCCCTCATAAATTGGCCTGGAAGTAGAGCATTATGATCTCTATCCCATTATTTCTAACTGATCAAAACCCCTGCAATTATCTGGATAAAAGAAATTCACAATCTGCTTTCGTACATCCTTCTTTTACCTTAAGCACAGCTATATACAGCCAATTAATAGAACAAGGTTTTAGGCGTAGTGGCAATGAAGTTTACACGCCCCATTGTCCAGGTTGTTCTGAATGCATTGCAACACGACTTAATGTAGCCCAGTTTACACCGACTAGAAGCCAGAAACGCTGTATCAAAAAAAATAAAAACATCACAGTACAAGTAAAACCTGCTAAATTTGAACAAGCCCATTACGATCTTTACATGCGCTATCAAAAACACAAGCATCAGGAAGGTGGCATGGCAGATTCCAGCGAACAGGATTACATTAATTTTCTAGCCAGTAGTTGGTGCAATACCCTATTTGTAGAATTTTCGATTGACAATCAATTGGCCGCTGTTGCTATTGTAGATCTATTAGATAATGCCTTATCAGCCGTTTATACCTTTTTTGAACCCAGCCTGTCTCAGTACAGCCTAGGAACCTACGCTGTTTTATGGCAACAACAACATGCAAAAGAACTTAACTTAGAATTTCTATACATGGGTTTTTGGATAAAAGACTGTAGAAAAATGTCCTATAAAACTCAATTTCAACCCATCCAGGGTTTTATAGAAAATGAATGGCGCATGCTTTCTCCTTTATAAATAACCTCAACTTCTACAGCAACTCCGTTCCTTAAATCAACTGTTCCTGCCATTGCATAAGTACCGTAAATTCAACACCTTCTTACATGGTATCTACTCGCCCCATCCTGAACTTGAAAGATGCAGATCATTGATTTATCAGGACGCGTGAATACGTCCATGTAAGCTCTGGTGCAACATCCTTGTTGCACAAGCCTGATAAATCAACAACCTGCATCTTCCTTTTTAATGGGTGAGTAGTTACCTTACATGACAACTAGCTTTGTCGTGCTTCAATAAAAACAATTATTTCAATTTATCTTTGATATGAAGTTTATAATTCCAAACCTGACACTAGCCTCTGGACTAAGTTACCACTACCATGATATAAATAATGACCCATATGGATCAAAATATAAAAAAGAGGATACGATGGATCAGTTTGTAGATGATTCAGACTTGAGCGGCATACTTTTAAATGCACCAGGAAACCCTGTTATCTGGGATAAGTTCCTTTCTCACCTGGTAAAATTAACAGTTTGTGATACAAGCTGCATTTTAATGACCAGCCTTATCCATAGAGAAAATACTCGTTTTCTTTTTAGCTTCAACATTGATGAAAAGACACAATCCTTATATAACAATCAATTAAATAGAAAAGACGGCTTCAATTATTTACTATCCAAGCATCCTAAACAAGTTTTTTATAACCAGGACTGTAAAACAACAGAATCAGCTATTTTAATAAACAATGCTCAGCTACAATTTCGTATGGGTTTTTCCATTCCTTGCAACACACGGCACACACTTAACCTTTGTGTTAGCAGAAAGTCAGCTATCTCTAACCAACAACAACATGAAATTAAACAGCTTTTTCTATCGATTATTTCACCGTTGGAAACTGCAATAAAAAAAGAACAGCAAAAGAAAATTTACAGTCAGGTTTTACATCATGTTCACGGTAATATTGATGGCTTTATTATTGTTGACCCTTCACTCAATATTCTTTTTTCTGACCATACTTTTCCATCTGCAATTGCTCATAGCAATTGCCTTGAAATTGCAGATAATCAGATTAAATTTGCAATACCTGATGTCCAACAGCAGTTATTACTTTTAATAAAAAAAAATAAAATAGCACTTATCAACTCCCAATGTGCTATTTGCCAAATGAGCCTTATTCCTATTTCAGCTTTAGATAATTTATATTACTGGGAGTGCTATCAAGATAGCTTTATTTTAACGGTTACTCATGACACACAACATAACCCAGTTATTGATCGCCTGGTCAATATCCACAAACTGTCAAAAAGCGAAGCTGCCTGTGCGCTTGAGTTTATGCAAACACCTTCAATTATAAAAATTGCCGAACAAGGTTATCGTTCTCAAAGTACTATTAGAAACCACATTAAACATATAATGCGAAAGATGGATGTACATAACCAAGCCGCTTTAATGAAAAAATTACTGACTTTGGCATCCTTGTAACAAGCCTCCAAATTGAGACTTAGAAGAGGGGCTTCCAATAATCAATATTACTAACCCACAAAATCAATAATTACTCGTCTATTCTGCGCTCGTCCTTTTGGAAAACGATTGCTTCTGGCAGGCTTACTTTCTCCAAAGGCTTTTACGCCCACTCTATTTTTTTCTATTCCTTTACTGATTAAATACCTTTTTATTTCATCGCCTCTTTTTTGTGATATTTTAAGATTACGCAATTTTTTTCCCTTGCTGTCTGTATGGCTTTTAATGACTAAACGACTGTTAGGCAAAAAACCTTGTGCGTATTGCACTAACAAATCCAATCGCTGTTTTTCAAGATACGTTAGCTTAGTATTTCCTTTGCTATAGTAAATAGCTTTAAGTGAGTCTGGGCCAAATACCCTCAACTGCACAATTTTATTGTTTTTTGTTGCTACATTAATGCCAGTTTTTATAATGATTTTATTTTTTGCTACACCAAGTTTTTTTAGCCTAGCTGAAATAAAATTAGCCCGTTTTAAAAACCAGGCTTTATCCCGCTTACCCACTTTGGCTGTATCACTGACAATAACAACTTTAGAGCCTTTCACCGCTTTTATATATCGCGCCGTATTTTTTAATTGCTCTATAATCGTATTGTTTAAACGCTTACTAGACATTCTAAAAAACAAACTTTTCGCCAAAATAGCTTTAAACCCATTTGGTAAAAAGTTTTTCCTGCAATCAGCAAACTGTAGATATTTTTTTGAGAAATTAATGCTAGAAACAGCAACATTTGTTTCAGCAGATAAACCAGTAACAGATGCTCTCACATAAGTAAAAGTGGGTTCTAACCCTTGTAATAATACATCCAGCATTTTTTCGGCTGTATCACCATACACACTGAGACGAGGGTAATTTTGAGCATTTCCTGACTGTTCCAGATAAACCAGATAATCTTTTTCATGAGTTGAATCATGAATCCAGCCAGGGGAATCTATAGTTAAACTTGCTTTAACAATTTCTGGTTTAAATCGCTGTTCTTCAATAGAAAATCGTAATAATTGCCCGGAATGATGACTAAAATTTGCAGTGCCATATAAAGGAATATGTTGCTGTAATTGACAGGATGCAGAGCCTTTTTTAACATCCCAATCAGCTTCATTTAAGGATGCAGAAAAATAATCTGCATAGCAAATAGATTGAGTAAGAGCAAGAAAAAAAACAGGCATTAATGCCTTCTGAATCATCATTTATAGAGTCCACTATAGTTCCTTCTTTTATATAGCGTCTAAAGTTTAGATTCTTTTACTTTTTCTCTAAAAAATCATTGCTATGACTAAAAAATTTATCAGGGCTATCCACATGTAACCAATGACTAGCCCCTTCTATTGCCATTATTTTAGCATTTGGAAAGCTATGTTTAATTGCCTCAGTGTCGGTATAGTTTGAGTTTCCCCCCATCACAAACAACACCTCATCTATAAACGCTGTAACTAATTCGACACTGGGAAAACCAATAATATTATCGGCATTATGATAAAAAGTTTCCAAATCAATCCGCCAGCTATATTGACCATCCACTAACTGCAAATTCTGTAATAAAAACTGCCGATAAGCCAACTCAGGAATTATTGCCGACAAAAACTCATCCGCCTGTTTTCGGTTGCTGATTTTATCTAGCGGTAAATCGATTAATGCTTGAATAGTCTGATCAAAACTATGCTGATAAGCCACAGGGGAAATATCAGCAACAATCAACTTATTAACCCTTTCTGGATAGTTCAAAACAAACCACATAGCAACCTTACCCCCCATGCTATGTCCTAAAATATTTGCTTTCTCTAAACCCTGCTCATCCATGAACAAAGCCAGATCATCAACCATAGAAGGATAATCCATTACAGAACTATGAGCTGATAAGCCATGATTACGTAGATCGAGCACATAGACATGATGATTATCAGCCAATTTTCTCGCCATTTGTCGCCAATTGCGCGATGAGGCAAAAAAGCCATGCAATATAATTAAAGCAGGTTGATCACTCTTACCAAATGATTCAAAGGCTAAGGTTATTGCACTCATGCAAAATTAAAACCAGCGCCCATAATGCCACCAAATACACCGCCCCAAACCACTAACCAACCTAAATGTTGACGAATAATCTGCTGAACCATTTCCTTAACCAACTGAGGTGTTAATTCATTTAAGCGTTTATCAATCACCGTTTCTACTTTACCGATAATATCTTCACCAATTTTATGTGCGTCCAAGCCTTGCTCCAATGCTGCTTTAAAACGATCTGACTCCACCATTTCAATTAAAGTCAGTTTCATTTTTGCAGTAAAGGGTTCTTTCAAAGGACCTAACGCCTCTTCCCCACCCATCATTAACAACATACTGCCAAATGAAGACTCCATAATAGAAGAAACCAGGCTTTCATAAATTTTGTCATAATCAACCGCTTCCATAATGGGTTCAAAATTTAAAACTTTATCCCCTTGTTTTTCTTCTGTATGGATAAATTGTTCTATATTTTCCACGGTAAAAAATTGATTCATCATCAAATCTTTAATCGAAGTTTTAAATTCTTCAAAGCGATTAGGAATTACCCCTGATCCATACAAAAAAGGAATTTTCTCAAACAACATATGAATAGCCAGCCAATTGGTTATTGCACCCGATAGCGCAAAAAAACCAATAAATTTCATCAACTCAGAATGAGTAGGATTAGGGCAAACATATCCTATCGCAATAATGGCAAGTGCAATTAAATTGGTAAAAAAGCTTTTGTTAAATATTTTTTTCATGTGTTTAAAAGTATCTTATTAAGGTCATCAAATTCAAAGGTCGTATTAAAAATACATAAAATGTGGTTTGATATAAAATCAATGGGGGGGGGCAGGCTCGATTGAAACTAATTTTCTTTTTCTTTCAATCTGAAATATCAACAGATGTCGTTTGAAGCTGGAGTCATCTGAATCCTACGCTCAATAAGTTAAAAGCCAGGCTAAAAAAATCAACTAGTACTCCAGCAACTTTGATGCAATGAATAGAAAATATGTCAAATTTAAAATGATTTTGAATTTGACATCCATTAAACCAAAATTGCCTGCCTACAAGGCTTTAGGTCTCATTTGTGGAAACAGCAATACATCTTTGATTGATGGCGCATCTGTAAACAGCATAACCAGGCGATCTATACCGATCCCCTCACCTGCTGTTGGTGGCATACCGTGCTCTAATGCAACGATATAATCTTCATCAAAATGCATGGCTTCATCATCACCTGCTTCTTTTTCTTCCACCTGTTTACGAAAGCGTTCTGCCTGATCTTCTGCATCATTTAACTCGGTAAAACCATTGGCAATTTCACGTCCACCGACAAAGAATTCAAAACGATCTGTGACATGAGGGTCTTTATCATTTCGTCTGGCTAAAGGGGACACTTCAACTGGATAAGCAGTGATGAATGTTGGATTCATTAACTTGCTTTCAACCGTTTTCTCAAATATCTCAATCTGAACTTTACCTAATCCATAACCGTCTTTAAGTGGGATATGTAATGCTTCGGCTACCTTTACTGCTGCTTCACGAGTATTGATATTATCGAGAGTTAAATCAGGGTTAAAGTGCAAGATAGATTCAACTACGGTCATTCTGTCAAAGGGCTTGGCAAAATCATATTCATCATCTTGATATTTAACCACTGAACTGCCTGTGACTTCTTCAGCAATGCCTTTTAACATCGCTTCAGTTAAATCCATTAAATCACCATATTCTGCATAGGCCTGGTAAAACTCTAGCATGGTAAATTCTGGATTATGGCGAGTTGATAAACCTTCGTTACGGAAGTTACGGTTAATTTCAAACACTCGTTCAAAACCACCGACAACTAGGCGTTTTAAATAAAGCTCTGGAGCAATTCGTAAATATAAGCCCATATCTAAGGCATTATGATGCGTTTCAAAAGGACGTGCTGTTGCCCCACCTGGAATCGCTTGCATCATTGGAGTTTCAACTTCCAGGAAGTCTTTATCAGCCAAAAACTTTCTAATATAGGCCACAATTTGTGAGCGTACTAAAAATGTTTTACGCGACACATCATTCATAATCAAATCCAGATAACGCTGTCTGTATTTGATTTCCTGATCCGCTATGCCGTGAAATTTTTCTGGCAATGGGCGTAAAGCTTTAGTCAATAAACGTATATCATCAACTCTGACACTTAATTCACCCACTTTAGTTTTAAACAACTCGCCTTCTGCACCGACAATATCGCCAATATCCCATTTTTTAAATTGTTCGTTATAGAACCCTTCTGGCAAGGTATCACGGGTGACATAAAGCTGTAATTTACCAGACATGTCTTGAATATGACAAAAGCTGGCTTTACCCATAATTCTACGAGTCATAATACGACCAGCGACTTTAACTCTAATTGGCTGTTGTTCTAATTGTTCCTTGGTCTTGTCACCGTATTCTGCTAATAATTCACCACTAATGACATTGCGGCGAAAATCAGTTGGGAATGCAATTCCATTTTCACGTAGTGCTGATAATTTAGCGCGGCGTTGTACGATTTGTTGTTGTTCGTCTTGTTGATTTTCTGACATTTAATTTTATAGCGTTGTTAATAAAGAAGAAAAGAATTTAATTTATACTCTCTTTTCAAAATGCTTTTATACAAAAAAATATATTTTACAAACCACTCTTCAAGCTGGCTTCCATAAACTGATCTAAATCACCATCAAGTACAGCCTGAGTATTTCCCGTCTCTACATTGGTTCTTAAATCTTTAATTCTTGATTGATCTAATACATAAGAACGTATCTGACTGCCCCAACCAATATCAGATTTACTGTCTTCTAATGTTTGTTGAGATTCTGCTCGTATGGATAATTCCCTTTCATACAGCTTTGCTTTTAACTGCTTCATCGCTGTATCCCTATTTTTATGTTGCGATCTATCGTTTTGACATTGCACCACAATACCCGTTGGTTCGTGCGTGATACGAATCGCTGATTCTGTTTTATTGACATGCTGTCCACCTGCGCCACTGGCACGATAAGTATCTACACGCAAATCAGCAGGGTTAATTTCTATATCAATATCATCATCAATTTCTGGGGTAACGAATACAGAAGCAAATGAGGTATGCCGTCTGCTTCCTGAGTCAAAAGGTGATTTCCTGACTAAGCGGTGTACACCTGTTTCTGTGCGCAACCAACCATAGGCATAATCACCTTCAAATTTAATGGTTGCACTTTTAATTCCTGCTACCTCACCTTGTGATTCTTCTAGCAATTCAACTTTAAAACCTTTAGCCTCGCCCCAACGTAGATACATACGTTCAATCATGGATGCCCAGTCTTGTGCCTCTGTACCGCCTGAACCGGACTGAATATCTAAAAAAGCATTGTTAGCGTCCATTTCACCTGAGAACATACGTCTGAATTCCAGGTCTGCCACTCTTTTTTCAAACGATTGTAAATCCTCAACAACTGTTTCAACGGTTTCTTCATCCCCTTCTTCTACAGCCAT
>JAGLUC010000242.1 GCA_023134955.1 Methylococcales bacterium
GTAACTACTCATCCCATAGATTTGATTTCCCCAGCTAAAGCCATTTGAATAGCAATCAAAGGATTAATACCTTTGTTCGCCATCGTTTGCAGGTAGCTAGATATGCGGCAATAAGCCTGCGCATAAACCTCAGATCTGAAACACCCTGAAACTTTTTGTTTTACTTTCGCCATTCTCAAATCCTGCTCTGCTCTATTGTTGGTAAATGCAACATGCGAGTCTTTTGCAAAAAGCAGAACAGCGGCTTCATGAATCTTTAAGCGCTCCCACAGGTTATGCGCATCAGATTTTGCAATTTTACCGCGCTTTCCACTCGGTTTTGGCGGGATAGGAGGTAGCTCTTTTTCTCCTCGAGTGAGAATGTTACGGTATCGCTTTTGTAAATTGGCTAAGTCTTTTTCACCGAGTTTCTTTTCTGTTGATTTAGAAACTTTGATACAGGTTTCCTGTAATAACCGCTTCATATTGAGAGCCCACCTATACTCATTAGACTCAAAAATAAAGGTTAGCTCGCGCAGCAAATGTGAACCGCATAGCCCGTGCCCGCAATGTTTATATGAGAAATAGGATGACCAGCAATCATGAATAATTACACCTCCATACCGTGGGATTATATTAATCGACTCAATCGCTTCTTTACCTCGCTTTCGATGTAAAAACTTGAGTGTTATATCGCCTGCTGAATAAACATGTATCCAGTGATTTTTCTTATCAACCCGAAGGGATGTTTCATCCACATGAATAGCGGGAGCTTGAAGAACCTGTTCTATCGTTTGAGCCTCCCACTCGTCTAAAGCCTGATGTAGGCGAAGGATAAACTTAAGTAAGCTGGCTTCAGAAATAACGATGCCAATCATTGATTTAACTAATTTTTGCACACGATTAAGGGCAACCATCTGACAAACCAGTAGGTTGATCACAAAGGCTTTTAAACCCTCACCGTATTGTAAGGGACCATGCATATCCGATGGAAAGCGACCCTTTACTGTTGAGTGGCAAGTCGGACACTGTTTTACCTCAGCATCAACATGTTCAACCACTTTTTCAAAAACAATATCTATTTTTGTCCGTCTTTCACTATGAATACAGGGTACATCGGTTAATGACTCACCACAGACAGAGCAACTGTCGACTTGAGAAAGCGTGACGCTTTCTCTCGTTCGGGTATTATCAGCAAGCCCACTATTTTCATGCTTCCCTTTACCCTTACTTCCTTTGTGATCTAATGCAGATTCATCTTTTTCAGTTTGAGACGAAGGTTTGCTAGAATTCTTATTATCTTTCTTGGTACTTCTTTCAAGGAAAATGGAAAGTATCAGCTCAACAATCATAAACATGCTCTGCATCAGTACTTTGCTTTCGCTGCTGATTTTTCCATCGGTACAGAGCTGCTCAAAATCAGCCTTTAATCGGCTGACTTCATTTCTTACTGTGGATTTATCAAGGTTCGCCATTAACAAGAGATATGCTTAATCTGGAATAAGCCTATCATATCATTGGTTTTTTCGACTTTCTGGAGTCGTCTTGAGCGGGCTAAAACCAAGTTTTACAGATAAATCAATCAGGCAATTAATTAATCACCGTAGCACTTCCTCAGCAACCTCTCTGTGCAAAGTTTATCGAGTCGCAAGAAAAATAATTTTTTTCGTCAAAAAACCTGTCAAGTGTTTTGTGCTCTATTTATAAGGGGTGAGTAGTTACACGCAAAGAACATAAAAAGTATATA
>JAGLUC010000243.1 GCA_023134955.1 Methylococcales bacterium
AACTAAAATTGTAGGAGTACTAGCTACTGTATTGACCATCCATTAACAGCAGTTCCTAGAGCATGGCCAAATGATGCACCTAATTTACTCGCCAGCTTATCCAGTAATCTTTCTTGTGGGGTAAAGTTACGTTTCTTTTCAGTACCAATGACATCTCTTGCAACTGTTCCAATACTACCAAAACCATCTGCCAAACCTAATTTTACACCTTGTGCGCCTGTCCATACTAAACCAGAAAATATCTCTTTAGTTTCAACTAACCGATCACCCCGACCCACACGTACAGCATTAATAAAATCCTGATGTACCTCATTTAATAAAGCTTGCATATGTTTTGTTTCTTTACTATTGACTGGTGAAAAAGGGTCTAATAAACCTTTATGCTTGCCAGAAATCAGCAATCGTCTGTCAACGCCTAATTTTTCCATGGTATTAACAAAACCAAAGCCATTCAAAGCCACACCGATTGAGCCAATCATACTGGATTGATTAACATAAATCTTATCCGCTGCCGCTGCAATATAATAACCGCCTGATGCACAAATATCACTGACTACAGCGTAAATAGGTATTTCAGGATATTTTTCTTTCAGCCTTCTAATTTCAGTATAAATATAGGCCGATTGTACCGGGCTGCCTCCTGGAGAATTTATGTTAAGTATAACGCCCTTGGTTTGCTCATTTTTTAATGCATTTCTTAATCCTTCAATAATACTCTCTGCATTAGCCGGTTCATCTTCTGCAATAACGCCGAGTACATCAACAACAGCAGTAAATTTCTCGCCCCCCTTTCCCATACCTTTTTCAAATTTAGGGTAAAGTGCCATAAAACCAATCGCCAATAAATAAGCAAACATTAATGATTTGAAAAACACACTCCAGCGTCTTGCAGTACGCTGTTCTGTTACAGCGGCCATTGCCAGTTTTTCAAGCACTTCTCGTTCCCAGCCCAGTGTATTTTGGCTTTCTGCATCCTTATTATTTTGTTGATTTTCCATGATATTACCTTTTTATAAAACGTTTAATAATTCAGTTGTTTGTTGTAAATTTAACAGCGGTGTATATTGTTGCAATTGTTCCATTGAGTTAGCACCACAAGTAACGGCAATTGCTTTAATTCCTGCATTAGCTGCCATTTGCAGATCATAAGCAGAATCCCCAATCATGACTGTCTTTTCTCTACTCACCGCCATTTCTCTGACAATTTCATCAACCATCTCCGGGTTTGGTTTTGATGCTGTTTCATCTGCACAGCGAGTTATATCAAAAAATCCAGTCAACCCAGTCCCCTGCATTGCTCTATCTAATCCAGATCTGGTTTTTCCTGTGGCAACCGCTAGCTTGTATCCCTTCTGTCTCAATTTATCCAGCATTTCTTTAACACCCGTAAACAAATCCTCTTCAACAATTTGTTTAGTAAAAAACACCTCGCTATAACAGGAAATTAATGCCTGTTGCTGTTGTTGATCAATCCCGGGGAATAATTGCTCTGTTGCTTTATAAATACTAAGCCCGATAATATTCTTGACCGCTTGCTGTTCTGGAATAACTAAACCTTGTACCCGTGCAGCTTTTTTTAAACTCTGAACAATCCAGTCAATTGAATCAACCAAAGTTCCATCCCAATCAAAAATAATTAACTCAAATTGTCCTTTCATTTTAACGGCTCTTTTATCAGTAACATCTCCAGCTCTTTAGGTAAAGGAGCTTTAAAGTGCATTGCTTCGCCCGTAACTGGGTGGGCAAAAGCTAATTGCTCTGCATGAAGAAACAATCGTTTATAGCCTCTTTGCTTTAAGCTTTTGTTAACATTCTCTTCGCCATAACGCTCATCCCCAACAATAGGGTGTCCCAGCCAGGCAGCATGTACTCTTATTTGGTGAGTTCTTCCTGTTTTTGGTGATGCCTCAACCAGCGTTAAATCTTTATACTTTTGTAAACGTCTAAAATTGGTTTCTGCAAATTTGCCCACTTTACTCACTTTAACAAACCGCTCTCCCCCTTTTCCAGTGCTTTTAAGCAAAGGTGCAGTGACCAGTAACTTCTTTCGCTCCCATTGTCCCACTAATAGTGCAAGGTAGGTTTTCTTTATCCCATCTCCTCTAAAAAGGTCATGTAAAAACTTCAAACTAGAGCGTTTTTTAGCCACCAATAGACAACCAGAGGTATCCTTATCTATACGATGAGCTAATTCCAAAAATCGTTCTTCAGGTCGAATGACTCTTAACGCTTCAATGACCCCGGCACTAATACCACTTCCACCATGTACTGCAAAACCAGAAGGTTTGTTTAAAACAATCAACACCTCATCTTCATAGAGTATTTCTTGCTCAAGACTGTATTTTAAAGTGGGAGGTAAGACAATATCGTCATTTCTCTCTGCTACTCGCACAGGAGGAATGCGGACAACATCACCTATTTTCAAGCGATATTTATTATCAATTCGCCCTTTATTAACTCTTACTTCGCCTTTCCTGATTATTCTATAAATTCTAGTCTTTGGCACACCTTTTAGCTTAGTAATCAAAAAATTATCTATTCTTTGATCTGCATTCTCTTCCGTAATTTCAAGCAATTTAACCTTCGATTTAGCCTTATCCTGTACTTCATTCATAGTGCTAATAATAACAGTATCTGCATTTTTTTAACTGTTTAAATTGATAGAATCTGTAAATATTGTTATATTAAGGGGGTTTATCTAAAAAATAGACGACTGGCTAGAATAACAAGCCAGCAGAAACAAAAGTTTCCTACATTCTATACAGAATTTTGGGTTTTTTCGCTCGACCCGTGATGAGCGATGCTGTTCCAACAAGACAAATACTTATAGCAAGACACAGAAAACCATACTTTGCTATAGCAACAGAACTTATTTCGCCTGATGACACGCCCTATTTATATTACGTGTTTGAACTCATAGAGCATAGCCATTTAGACAAATGCTCCAACTCAGTCAGAAGTAGAAAAAACTTAATATTTTGTGGCTATTTTGACAAATACTCACCCAAGACAAAAGTCTGTGCAGAAATAAAAATATTTCTCAGTAAGTCGATTATGGAGCTTGAAACAACAAGGAATACACAATGAAAAGAATGCTTATCAATGCCACTCAACCTGAAGAGTTGCGTGTTGCTTTGGTAGACGGTCAAAAACTTTATGATTTTGACATTGAACTCCCATCAAACGAACAAAAAAAAGCAAATATCTATAAAGGTATTATTACCCGCGTAGAACCCAGTCTTGAAGCTGCCTTTGTAAATTACGGTGCTGAAAAACATGGCTTTTTACCCTTTAAAGAAATTTCTGCTCAATATAGAGATAGCTCAGGGAAAAAAATTGAAGGTCGCCCAAGTATTAAAGACCTTGTTAAAGAAGGTCAGGAAATCGTTGTTCAAATTGAAAAAGAAGAACGTGGCAATAAAGGGGCTGCATTAACTACATATATTAGTCTTGCAGGTACATACCTGGTATTAATGCCAAACAACCCAAAAGCTGGCGGTATTTCCAGACGTATTGAAGGTGACACACGCAGTGAATTACGTGAAAACATGGCTGCCCTGGAAATTCCAAAACAAATGGGTCTGATCATTCGTACTGCAGGTTGTGGTAAAAATGTTGAAGAATTACAGTGGGATTTAGACTACTTACTACAATTATGGGAATCTGTTGAACGCTCAAGCACCGAACAGCAAGCTCCCTTTCTAATTTTTCAAGAAAGTAATGTCATCATCCGTGCATTACGTGATCATTTAAGAAATGACATTGATGAGATCTTAATCGACAAAGAATCTTCATACAAACTAGTGCAAAACTTCTTAAAACAAGTGATGCCTCATTTTTTAAAGAAAGCTAAATTATATCAGGATGGCGTTCCTTTATTTAACCGCTATCAAATAGAATCTCAAATAGAATCAGCCTATCAGCGTGGGGTTTCTCTACCTTCTGGCGGCTCTATTGTTATTGATTATACAGAAGCCTTAACATCAATTGATATTAATTCAGCACGCGCCACCAAAGGCAGTGACATTGAAGAAACAGCTTTAAATACTAACCTTGAAGCAGCCGATGAAATAGCACGCCAACTACGCCTACGAGATCTTGGTGGCTTGTTTGTTATTGATTTTATCGACATGATGGCTAATAAAAACCAAAAAGCGGTTGAAAACCAGTTGCGTGATGCAATAAAAATTGATAGGGCTCGCATTCAGACCAGTCGAATTTCTCGATTTGGTCTATTAGAAATGTCCAGGCAGCGTTTACGCCCTTCTTTAGGTGATTCAACCCAATTAACTTGTCCTCGTTGTAAAGGCCAAGGATCTATTCGTAACATCGAATCTGTTGCTCTTTCAGTTCTGCGTATTCTTGAAGAAGAAGCGATGAAAAAAGGCACCGAAAAAGTTATTGCTCATTTACCTATTGAATGTGCAACTTTTCTGTTAAATGAAAAAAGATCGGTTCTACAAAGCATAGAAACTCGATATACTGTCGGTATTGTAGTACTACCAAGTAAACATCTTGAGACCCCTGCTTACGATATTGAACGTATAAAATCAGATGAAAGTGAAGACGAAAAAGCAAGTCACTTACAGATTAAAAGCGAAAACATTAATGTTCCTGAATTCGCCAAGAAAACCACTCATATTGCTGAAAAACCAACTATTAAAGAGTTTTTACCCAATGCTCCTGCTCCTGCGCCTGCGCCTGTTCATGCTGATAACAAAGAATCATCAACTAATTTAATTCATCGTTTCTGGCAAAAACTGGTTGGTGAAACTGAAACCAATACAAAAAAATCTTCTACAAAAAAACCTGCCAGACACAAAGCAACTAAACGCGAAGAAAAACCTCACAGTAATATAAACAATCGTAAAACTCGTAGCAACAGAAATAATCGCTACAATAGAAGCGGTGATGGTGAAAGACGCAATACTCGTAAAAATAAGCTCGATCAAAATACACAGAAAAATACTTCGACAACTGGTAGCAACCAATCTACTACCCATACTGCTACTGAGGGCGAGCAAAAGAAAGCACAAAACACGCCATCTAAATACAATAAACAAAGTGCAAATAAAAGACGCCCCCGTAACCCTAACTATAAAAAACCGGCACAAGCCCAGGATGACAGCCAGAAAAAAAATATGCCAGTTGCCCAGCAACAAGCAACTGAAAAGCAAAACGGCTCAAGCTCTCATGCTTATGCCAATACTTTTGCAGAACGCTCTAAACAAGCTGCTGAAACCTCATCTGAAGCACCTAAGAACGTAGTTTCAGAAATAAAACAAGACAAAACCACACCTACCAGCCCAAATCCAGAGGCTTGATCACATTCACATTCTCATGGAACTCTCTCCATGAGAATGTGGTTTAAGAGATCTTCAAGCTATACTCTATTAATCGCCCCAAAAGTTCTGGCAGGGTATTTTGACACTGTTTT
>JAGLUC010000244.1 GCA_023134955.1 Methylococcales bacterium
AAATATTCGATTAAAGTATCAGCCGCGACTTCATTTAATTGCCTGGCGCTCAGAGACATCCCCAGAAAATTAGATGCAATTTCAGACAGCTGATGCGCTTCATCAATAATTACCACTTCTGCATTAGGCAAAAGCTCACCAAATCCTGTTTTACGCAATGACCAGTCTGCACATAACAAATGATGATTAACCACGATAATATCGGCTTCTTGTGCCCTTTTTCTGGCTTTAACTAAAAAACAATCGGCATAATCAGCACATTCCTGTCCCAGACAGTTATCAACATTAGATGTGGCTTGAGACCAAATAGGATCATTTTCTTGCACATCAGAAATTTCAGAAATATCACCCATATTAGTCCGTTTAGACCAGGCTTTAATATGCGCTAAAGCAACCGCATCTTGTTTACTAAAACCAAAACTGGTATTTAAGGCATTTTCCAGGCGATAAGTGCATAAATAATTAGCCCGCCCTTTTAGTAGTGCCGATTTAAAAGACACTTTAATCGCCTTCCGCATCAAAGGTAAATCTTTATTAAACAATTGGTCTTGAAGGTTCTTAGTCCCCGTCGAAATAATGACTTTCTTATTGGAAAAAATAGCAGGGGCTAAATAAGCAAAGGTTTTTCCCGTGCCCGTACCCGCCTCAGCAATCAGATTTTTTTTAACCTCAATAGCATTAGCAATCGCATCCGCCATCTCAAACTGAGACTGGCGTGGCAAATACCCCTGTATTACTTTAGATAATAAACCTTTCTCACTAAAAAAGGACTCTAACTCGGTCATTGTTAATAATTTTCCAGTCAAATCAAGCTTTGTAGCCTACCATGCAGCGGTTTTTCGTCAAGAATTAAAACCAATCCTATTACTTCAATACCGCTAATGTTTGGCTGCTCTTCGATTACAGATAATTTTCCAGTACATTAAATATTCTATCGGTTGCACCTTGGTTTCTACGTAAAAACTCTGCACCCTGTTGTGTGAGTGATTTTCTAAAATTAATATCATCATACAACTGTTGAACCGTCTTGATAATCTCCATTTCATCCTGGCACTGCACTGCTGCCTGCATTTTTAGAACATTATCAGAAATTTGTTTAAAATTTATCATATATGGCCCAAATATTACCGGTAAATCAACAGCCAGTGGCTCAAGAATGTTATGCCCCCCGACTGGCACCATACTGCCACCCACAAAACCAATATCTGCGGCTGCATAGAGCATTTTTAGCTCTCCCATTGTATCTGCAATATAAACATCAGTATCGCTGGTACAATGTTCATTACTACTACGCATAATTGTTTTCAGTTGTCGTTCTTCAGCTAAGCGCTTAACCGTTTTAAATCGCTCGGGATGTCTAGGTACCATCAATAATAATAAACTGGGTATAGCCTGTTTAATTTGCTGATACATATCAAGAAATATTTCATCTTCTCCTTTATGTGTACTGGCAATAATCCAGACAAAGCGACCTGCAAACAGTTGTTTGTTTAATCGTTTACCTTGCTCAATTGCCTGTTCAGGAATGACAATATCAAATTTAATATTACCTGCAACATGGGTCTTTTCTTTTGCTGATCCAATTTCAATAAAACGATCACAGTCTTCCTGTGTCTGTGTCATAACGGCTGTAACATTACTTAATGCTGTAGCCACCAATGCCGGGATTTTCTTATAGCCTTTGGCTGAATTTGCTGATAATCGTGCATTTATAATAAATAAAGGGATATTTTGCTTTCCACATTGAGCATAAAGATTCGGCCAAATTTCCTTTTCCATAATAATGGCAATTTTAGGCTTAAATATTTTTATAAAACGACTAACTACACTGGGCAGATCATAAGGCAAATAAACATGGGTAACAGTATCTGACAATACATTTTGTACACGAGCCGAGCCTGTTGGTGTGGTGGTGGTAATAAGAAAATTATCTGAGGAGTATTGTTTTTGTAATCGTTTAACTAGAGGAAAAACAGCTTCTGCTTCACCAACGGAAACAGCGTGAATCCAGATGACATTATCAGGGTATTTTTGCTTATAAATAGCGAGGCGTTCAGTCCAGCGTTTTCTATATTCAGGAGCTTTAAATCCACGCCAATATAGGCGGAGTAAAACGATAGGAACTAGCAAATGGAATAGCAGGGTATAGAGTAATCGCATGAATGCCTTTGAATATTAACAGATATTATTCGCCATTTAGAAGTAGATATACTTCCAATTTCTTTGTCTACCCTACATCAATAAAAAAGAGCTATCTATTCAACCATTCCATATATAAACGAACACCCTCTTCTACCGATTTAAACTGATGATCACAACCTGCTGCTCGCAAGTTATCTAAATTAGCTTCGGTAAAACTCTGATAACAACCTTTTAAATGCTCTGGGAAAGGTATGTATTCTAACTGCCCTTTTTGATGATAGGCCAATACAGCATTAGCCACGTCATTAAAGGTTTGGCTACGACCTGTTCCGGTATTATAAATACCTGAGACTTGTGGGTTATCCAAAAACCACAAGTTAATATCGACTACATCACCGACATAAATAAAGTCACGTCGTTGCTCGCCATTTTCATAGCCATCACAGCCTTCAAACAAGCGCACACTTCCATTGTCTTTTATTTGATTATTTAAGTGATAAGCAACACTCGCCATACTACCTTTATGCTCTTCATGCGGACCATAAACATTGAAATAACGTAAGCCTACAACCTGAGAGCTTAATTTTGACTGATGCTGTCTTAAATATTGATCGAATTGGAATTTTGAATAACCATAAACATTTAATGGTCCCTCATATTCCAACTGTTCTTTGAAATTATTGTCATCTCCATACACAGCGGCACTGGATGCAAAAATAAGAGGTATTTTATGCGCTTGACAATAATGAAATAAAACCTTGGTATATTGGTAATTATTTTCCATCATATACTTACCGTCCCACTCTGTTGTGGTAGAGCATGCACCTTGATGAAAAATAGCTTCTATGGTTTTATTAACAAAAAAACCTTGCTGTATTTTATCTAGAAAATCTTTCTTATCTAAATAATCAGCTATCTGACAATTAACCAGGTTTTTATATTTAACCCCGTTAGTCAGATCGTCAACAACCAGAATATCATCGTAACCGCGTTGATTTAAACCAAGTACAAGGTTACTACCAATAAAGCCAGCACCTCCGGTTACGATGATCATATCTTCTTATGCTTCGGCAGCAACTTCAATTGATATTGTTACCACAACGTCTGCGTGTAAATTAATATCAATATCATAAGTTCCAACTTGACGAATCACTCCGTCAGGCAATCTGACTTCGTGCTTCTCAACTTTTGCACCCGCTTCGGTAATTGCGTCAGCGATATTTTGTGTACCCACTGAACCAAACAATTTACCTTCGTCACCCGCTTTATGGGTAATAACAATCGCTAATTTAGCTAGTGCATTACCACGAGCTGTTGCGGCTGCTAATTTTTCTGCTGCTACTTTTTCAAGTTCTGCACGACGTGCTTCGAACGCTTTGATTTTTTCTTCTGTTGCTACAACTGCTTTACCTTGTGGAACCAGATAATTTCTGCTGTAACCAGATTTAACTGTAACCTTATCACCTAGATCGCCTAAGTTAGTTACTTTTTCAAGAAGAATGACTTCCATCTTTTACCCCTTTTATCGACATTTTGTCGAACAATAAGAACAATTAGTTCTCTTTTTTATTTGAAATTTTACTTCGTAAGTCCAGCCAGGTATCAACAATTGCGACTGCGATAACAATAGCAATCATATGAGGAACGAGCACTAATGTGATATACAAAAATGGCACCATAAACCGCCTGGTTTTCATTGTTGCAAACGTAGCATGTAATACTGCAGTACCTACAAATGTGTATAACACAACAAAAATAATTGTTATATTCCAGCATATTTCTGAAATAACACCAGACATGAGCCAGGCAGTCATAGCAATGACTATACTGAGCAATGCTGTTTTAGGGCGAACCCTAAGTAACAAATATTCTTCTCTAAAACCACCTGGGTTATAAAGTGCTGATTGCCAATATCTAGCCAAAAAAAGACCAAATAATAAGCCGTAAACCATTCCTGTAGCTATTCCCCCAGTCATATAATGGGAAAAAACTTGAATTGATTGTTTAACGTCCTC
>JAGLUC010000245.1 GCA_023134955.1 Methylococcales bacterium
GTGGCTCGGTTAATGTTTCACAAGTTCATTATGATGACGATGATATTAAGGAGCTAGGTTCTGCAACAGCATTATCAACCATTATTCATCCAAAAAATCCTTATGCGCCATCGCTTCATATGCATATTAGCTGGACAGAAATGAAAATTGGACATGGTTATTGGCGAATGATGGCAGACCTTAATCCAGTAATTGAAAATAAAATCGCTACAGATTTATTCTCGGAATGTTTAAAAATAGTCGCACTCACAGAATATGAGTCAGCATCTAAACAAGGTGATAAATACTTTTATATACCTGCCTTGGGAAGACATCGTGGAGTATCTCATTTTTATTTGGAAGAATATAACAGTAATAATGAGCAAGTTGATTATGATTTAGCAAAAGCCGTGGGTAAGGCAGTTGTTGACGCTTATATAACAATCGTTTTTAAAGCTCTTGAAGAAAATCCTAATCCAGGTCAGAAGGCTTATCAGCAACAGCAAGATTACCACACTCTTTATTTGTTTCAAGTTTTAACCTTGGATAGAGGGACAAGCTCAGGGCTATTGGTACATGATCAGAATGATCTTGGTATTATGGGATCATTACCCTCTCATATAAATAAAGCCTTGCTAACAACTTGGGTAGAAAAACTACAGAAACCACAGGATCAGTTGCTATTAGATATTTTGGCTGTATTACCTGATGAAGAACCTTGTCTGGTTAATGAAGCGGTGAAATTGGCACTGGCTAAAGTGCTAAGGGAGTATTATCAAAAAAATCCTGATGCTTTGGCTATGCAGGCACAGGGGTATATTATTCCACCTACTGTTAATAATCATGTTTGGCAGACAAATAATATCAAAAGATAATGGCAACTAAACAACCACTGGGTAAAAGCTGGTGGTTGTTTAGTTTTTGTTATTCAATAGAGCCTAAAATATCAACTCTGAGCTAACTCATGCAACTGAATATTGATAATCCTGAGCGCGGCTAATACGGCTGCGAACACCTGATTAGAATGTACGCCACGGGTTTTACGGGTTTTATTTTCACAATCCCAGGTGATAATACATTCTGTTAAGGCATTGGTATGTCCACCTTTGGGGATTCTGACTTCGTAATCTAATAAGGCGGGCAGGGTGTAGTCGTGTAGTTTCATGACTTTGTTGATGGCATCAATAAAGGCATCAAAGCCACCGTTACCAGAGCCTGATGCAATATGTGTTTCACCTTTTACTTTTACTCGTAAACTGACGGTTGCTTCTAAATTAAATCCACTGGTAATTGAGCAGTTGAGCAGTTTGATGTGCTGATAGCTTTTACTTTCTAATACATCGGCAATAATAAAGGGCAGGTCATCTGTGGTGATGGTTTGTTTTGAATCGCCTAATTTAACAATTCTGGCAAGAACTTTTTTTTGGTTTTCCTCTGATAAATCCAGCTCTAATAATTCCAGGTTTTTCTTTAATGAGGCTTTTCCACTCATTTTTCCTAAAGCATAGCTGTGGATACGGGAAAAGCGCTCAGGAACTAATCTGCTTTTATATAAGTCACCTTTATGGTCGCCATCTGCATGAATACCAGCGGTTTGAGTAAATACATCCACACCAATAATAGGAGTGTTAGCTGCAACTCGCTTACCTGAGAAATTTTCCACCATATTACTGGTGCGAACCATGTTGCTTTCGTCTATGGATAATTCCATATTCATTTTGTCGCGTAATACCACGGTCACTTGAGCCAGTGATGCATTACCAGCACGTTCACCCAGGCAATTAACAGTACAGTGAATGGCATTGATACCTGCTTTAACCGCTGCCATAACATTAGCAGTGGCTAGACCATAATCATTGTGGGGATGAAAATCAAATTGAAGTTCTGGGTAACGATGACACATATCACCAAGATTATTAAGCACTTCATCAGGTGACATTACGCCTAATGTGTCAGGCAGCATAAAGTGGCTGATACCTGTCCGTTGCAAGCTATCCATTAAGGCGAAAACATAATTTTTGTTATCCTGATAACCATTTGACCAGTCTTCTAAGTAAACATTAACAGTTAAACCTTTGTCTAAGGCGTAATTAACGGTTTTAAGTATATCTGTTACATGTTGTTCTAAGGTTTTTCCTAATTGATTGCGGCAATGTTTTTCACTGCCTTTGGTGAGCAGGTTAATGACACTACCACCTGTTTCTATGATCCAGTCAACACTACGGGTATGATCAACAAATCCGAGGACTTCCACACGACCATCAAAGCCTTCTTCTCTGGCCCATGTGTTGATACGGGTAACAGCTTGTTTTTCGCCTTCAGAAACTCTGGCAGATGCGACTTCTATACGGTCAACACGTAATGATTGCAACAGTGCTTTGGCAATATTGACTTTTTCATCAGGTGAATAAGAAACACCTTGCGTTTGTTCGCCATCACGTAGTGTGGTATCCATTAACTGGATATGTCTAGGTTGAGTGGACATAATTTGTTGCCTTAGAAGAGCGTAGAGGTTGGCTCTAAGCCCTCCCTTGCTGGGGAGGGTTGGGTGAGGAGAGAGTAAAAAAGTATGTAATTCAAATTTTCTTTTGTCTCTTTTGTTGAAAAGAGTATTTAGAATAAGAGAGTTATTCTGATTTCTCCCCACCCAACCCTCCCCAGCAAGGGAGGGCTTAGAGCAATATAGTATTACAATTTAATATTAGTGAATTTACACCCAAAGCCAAGGATGACTTTGTTTGTGCTTTTCTTCGTATTGATCAATTTTATCAATCTGTTGTAAAGTTAAGCTAATATCATCCAGGCCTTTAGATAGGTTTTCTTTGCGCGCATGATCTACCTCAAATTTAAAATCATTGCCTGCAGGTGTTGTAACTTGTTGGTTTTCTAAATCAACAACAAATTTAACGCCTTCGTTTGCTGAAACTTCATCCATTAATGTGGCTAGTGTAGTTTTATCAACAACAATAGGTAATACGCTGTTTTTAAAGCAGTTATTATAGAAAATATCGGCATAGCTGCTAGAAATAATGGTGTTAAAGCCATAATCCGCAATTGCCCAGGGTGCGTGTTCGCGTGATGAGCCGCAACCGAAGTTATCACCAACAACCAGTATTTTCGCATCTTTGAAAGCAGGTTTATTCAGTTCAAATTCAGTGTTATCTGAGCCGTCTTCGTTATAACGCCAGTCATGGAATAAATGTACTCCAAATCCACTGCGTTCTACTTTCTTTAGAAACTGTTTAGGGATAATTTGGTCAGTATCAACATTGCTACGATTCATTAGAGCAGCAATACTTTCGTGTTTATTATAGGGTTCCATAATTCTTTTCCAGTGATCCTTTATTAAAGAGTGCGAATGTCAACAAAGTGACCAGCCGAGGCTGCGGCTGCTGCCATAGCAGGAGATACCAGATGGGTACGTCCACCTTTGCCTTGACGACCTTCAAAGTTACGGTTTGAAGTTGATGCACTACGTTGTCCGGCAGTTAATTCATCGCCATTCATTGCCAGGCACATAGAGCAGCCTGGTTCACGCCATTCCCAGCCCGCATCAATAAAAATTTTATCTAAGCCTTCGTCTTCCGCTTGTTTTTTAACATGATAAGAACCTGGTACAGCAATCGCAGTCACGTTATCAGCTACTTTAGTACCTTTAGTCATTTCTGCTGCAATTCGGAAATCTTCAATACGACCGTTAGTGCATGAGCCAATAAAGATTAAGTCAACCGGGATGTCCGTGATTTTTGTATGTGCAGTTAAGCCCATATAATTTAGGGCATTCGAGCAAGCCTGGCGTTTAATTTCGTCATCAAAATCTTCAGGAGCAGGGACGATACTGGTTATACCTGTTACTTGTTCTGGTGATGTACCCCATGTAACTTGAGGTTCAATATCCGCAGCATTTAAGGTAATAATAGTGTCGAATTTAGCACCATCATCACTAGGTAGGCTTTTCCAGTAAGCAAGGGCTTTATCCCAATTATCACCAGATGGTGCAAATTCACGACCTTTCAGGTAATCAAATGTTTTTTGGTCAGGTGCAACCAGTCCAGCTCTAGCACCTGCCTCAATTGCCATATTACAGAGGGTCATACGACCTTCCATAGACAAATTGGTAATCGCCGATCCTGCGTATTCTATAACATGACCTGTACCGCCAGCCGTACCGATTTTACCTGTGATAGCCAGTGCTATATCTTTTGCTGATGCATATTTTGATAATTCACCATCAATTTGAATCAGCATGGTTTTTGATTTTTGCTGCGGCAAGGTTTGAGTTGCCATCACATGCTCTACTTCTGATGTACCAATACCAAAAGCCAAGGCACCAAATGCACCATGAGTTGCAGTATGACTATCTCCACAAACTACAACCATACCAGGATGAACAAAGCCATGTTCTGGTACTACAATATGAATAACACCGTTATTAGGGTTCTTCATATCATATAAATTAAGATTATTGTCCTGGCAGTTTTTTGCCATTGTTTCAATTTGCTTTTTAGCAATTGGGTCTGCAATTGGCAAATCTCTGTTTTTAGTGGGCACGCAGTGATCCATGGTTGCCAAAATACTATGAGGGTTGCGTACTTTACGATTAGACAGTCTTAGTCCTTCAAATGCTTGAGGGCTGGTTACTTCGTGCATTAAATGCCGATCAACATAGAGTAAAGGTGCTTGTCCGGCCGCTTCAACCACAAAATGGCTGTCCCAGATCTTTTCGTACATGGTTTTTTTCATAGTATTTTCCGAAACTGACAAGCAGCTTTGATTCAGAGGCTGTCGATTACGTCAGGTATTTTCATTAAGTTAACTGCTCATTATCGCTTAAATTGTAAGAGGGTTGCAATTACAAATGGACTTTGAAGTGTAAGAACAGCTAAAAAGCAGGTCATTGTAAACAAAATGGATACAATCCATTAACGAATGGGCGTATTGTTTCGGTTTAGTGTGTCTAGTATTATACTCAGCAACTTAAGGGTTACTTGTTTAGCCCATAGCAAATTTAAACTTTATTTAGAGCGTTACGCATGACAGATATTAAAAAAGATATAGCAATTGGTTCATTATTTATTACGGGTATTTGGAGTTTCATTTCAGGTGCATTTATTATTTCTACAGTAATGTTTGGTGCCGCCGCTATATTTAGTAATATTTTTTTAAGAGCAAGATTAAACTAAAACACTTTGATTTAGGTCGTTAGATATTGACTTGGTCAGGGTTTGTTAAAAAATTCATTACCTCCTCGTTTTGAAAGCAGGCACTATAGGACTGCAAACCTTATAACCTCTTTTGGCATTTCACCAAAAGAGGTTTTTTTTTGGATTTAATTAAACGCTGTTCAGTTAATATTCAGGGTGCTTTTGATATTCTAAACCCAACATCAAAACAACCAAGTAAAAACAGGAGCAAGTCATGAAAAAGTTAACTTTAGTATTAGTATTAATGTTCATTCCTTTGGTAAGTTATGCGCAAAGAGGCGAGCATTATGATCAGCATAATTATTATCAACGAGGGCATAATAATTCTTCATTCTGGCATAAAGTAGATCGTCGTCAACATAAACAAGAGTCACGTATTGAGAGAGGGATTGACAAAGGTCAATTAACTCGAAGAGAAGTTAGAAAGCTACATAGAGAACAAAAACATGTGGCTAAACAGCTTAGACGTTATAGACATAGCCATTATTTGAGTCGTAGAGATAAAAGAAGTGTAATGGAGCATTTAGATTATGTAAGTGAAAAAATAACAGATTTTAAACATAATGATCGTTATGCGCGCAATTATAGACATCATGATCATCAAAGGGATGTTCATGCACAGAGAGTCCCAGTATACCAGGCTAATGAAAGCCATGTTTCCTGGGCTGGTAATGGATATTCAGCAGGCATCCATTTTAGATTTTGATAAAGATAATGTTAATCAATAGCTCAGAGAAAGCTGAAAAATTTTTTCTGGGGTATTTTTTTATCTAAAAAAAAGCTCATTTAATTTATAAGCACTAAGGCACGTTAGTCATGTAGAATGCAAATAAAAATAATTATTATTATAATTTGATG
Source organism: Methylococcales bacterium (assembly GCA_023134955.1). Classification (GTDB taxonomy): domain Bacteria; phylum Pseudomonadota; class Gammaproteobacteria; order Methylococcales; family Methylomonadaceae; genus QPIN01. The sequence goes on from JAGLUC010000245.1 coordinate 6,042, forward strand.
AATATAAAAACTGACGCTGTTAATTTCCAATTCTTTAAAGAACATTTCAATCGTATTTTACCTAATTCCCAAACGATTGCTCTGGCTCTAATTTTAATTACTGGGTTTGTGCTGATTTATACCTTGTCAAACATTTTAATGCCAGTGTTTGCATCTATTATACTGGCCTACCTGTTACAGGGGATTGTTAGCAAGGTCAGTAAAAAAATGCCTAGGCTGGCAGCAGTTTATCTTATTTTTTCTGGCTTTATGACATGTTTAGGACTGGTTCTATTTGTTTTAATGCCGATGGTCTCTTCCCAGGCAGTACAATTAATTCAGCGGATCCCTGAAATTATTAAAAGAGCGCAGACGGAGCTTATGCGCTTGCCAGAGCTTTATCCTCAGTTTATGACTGAGGATAATGTTCGTGGAATTATGGTTTCTATTCAAGATGACTTGTTGCAATATGGACAAGAGTTAATTTCCAACTCTGCTTCTTCCGTTGTTGGCCTGGTTACAGCCATTGTTTATTTATTCCTTGTCCCATTGATGGTTTTTTTCTTTTTAAAGGATAAACAAAAATTAATTGACTGGTTTCTACAGTTTATGCCTAGAGATAGAAGTTTAACTATTCGAGTCTGGGAGGAAGTGGATATGCAAATTGCTAATTATGTGAGAGGAAAATTTGCAGAAGTTTTTATTCTTGCTTCTGTTAGCTACGTGACATATACCATTTTAGATTTAAATTATGCCATGTTACTGGCTGTATTGATGGGATTTTCAGTAGTTATTCCCTATGTGGGTGCAACACTGGTGACATTCCCGGTACTGGGTGTTGCCATTATACAGTGGGGAGTCACTGCGGATGAGTTTGTCTATGTAGCAATTGCCTATTCAATTATTCAAGCAATGGATGGGGTTATTTTAGTTCCATTATTGTTTTCGGAAGCTGTTAATTTGCATCCAATAGCGATTATTATTGCTATTTTATTTTTTGGTGGAATGTGGGGTTTTTGGGGGGTGTTTTTTGCCATTCCATTGGCAACAGCCGTTAAGGCTATTTTAAATGCCTGGCCTAGCTTAGGTGATGTGTCGAAAGAAACCTCTTTTTAAATATTAATCATCCTAAAAGTTCTGGCAGGGTATTTTGATGCTCTTTTATTAACACATATTGTCGCCCGTATGAAACGAAGTGTAATAGTGTGCCTAGCATGGAC
>JAGLUC010000246.1 GCA_023134955.1 Methylococcales bacterium
AATATTATCCCAGTGAGGATAAATTGATTTTAATTGAAGAGGCTGTCGTTTCTCAGGGAAATATTCGTTCGGAGAGTCAATTAATTGTTTATGAGAGCCAAAATACAATGATTAGAGCTGGTGATAAATCATCAGATGATAAAAGGGTGCATTCAGTTTTTAAGTCTGAAACAAAAAAACAGGATAATAAATGACCAGATTAGCAGGGAAACAGCTAATTAAAAGCTATAACAAGCGTAATGTTGTCAATGGCGTATCTTTGCATGTTGATACGGGTGAGGTTGTTGGTTTATTAGGGCCAAATGGAGCGGGTAAAACCACCAGCTTTTATATGCTGGTTGGCTTGGTCAAAGCTGATCATGGTGAAATATTTTTTGATGAGATGGATATAACCCATTTTCCTATGCATGAACGTGCAATACTAGGGGTGGGATATTTAGCACAAGAACCCTCGGTTTTCAGAAAATTGACCGTGGTTGAAAATTTAAGAGCGGTAATACAAATTCGTTCTGATTTAAACAAAGCCGAGGGTGAAGAGTTAATTGAAGATTTATTAGCAGAGTTTAATATTACCCGCTTGCGAGACCAGCTTGCTTTAGGGCTTTCCGGCGGCGAGCGACGTAGAGTAGAAATTGCCAGAGCATTAGCGACCAACCCCCAATTTATTTTATTGGATGAGCCATTTGCGGGTGTCGATCCTATTTCAGTGATTGATTTGCAAAAAATCATAGCCCATCTTAAACATAGAGGAATTGGTGTGTTAATTACTGAACATAAAGTTAAGGCTACCCTGGAAATTTGTGACCGAGCATATATACTTAATGAAGGACAAGTCATGGCTGAGGGAACAGCAGAAGAAATTGTTGCCAATGAAGAAGTCAGGAAAGTGTATTTGGGCGATAATTTTAGTCTTTAATTATCAGCAGCTCTAACTAACGGGCACCTCTATTAATTCATGGCTGGCAGATATGAATTAATAGAGGTGCCCTAATGACATACCCACTTTAGGTTAAGCGTTTTAATGAAACAATCTTTACAGCTAAGGATAGGTCAAAATTTAACAATGACGCCGCAATTGCAGCAGGCGATTAAGTTGTTACAATTATCTACGCTGGATTTACAACAAGAAATTCAACAGGCACTTGAGTCAAATATGATGCTTGAAGTTGATGAGGATGTTGTAGGTAGTCAAGAAGAACCTAAAGCTGAAACTGAAGTAAGCAGTGAAGGATCACAAACAGACCTTCCTGATGAGTTACCCGTTGACTCAAATTGGGAAGATGTTTTTGAAAGCTCGTTACCGCCAAGTTCCGCCCCAGCAGAAGTAGCTGAATTTGAATTTCAACACACTAAATCAGTCACTTTAGTTGAACATTTATTGCAGCAATTAGACCTTATCCTTATTTCTGAAAGAGACCAGGCGATAGCAGTTGCAATTATTGATGCGGTCAATACTGATGGTTATCTTAGTGAGACGGTAGAGGAAATCTATCAAGGCTTATTTACACAACTAGAAGACCTGGAGTTTGATGAGGTTGAGGCTGTATTACATAGAGTCCAAAACTTTGATCCTGTCGGTGTTGTGGCGAAAGATCTTGCTGATTGTTTAATGATACAGCTACAGAAATTAGCTGAAACAGTACCTTATAAACAGCAAGCGATTGATTTAGTCAGGCGACATCTTAATGAATTAGCTTCGCATGACCAAGCAAGACTGATGAGGCGACTTGGGTTATCGGAGACTCAGTTAAAACAAGTGATTGCCTTAATCAGGTCATTAGATCCAAAGCCAGGTGCCCGAATAGAAGGCGTGGTTTCACAATATATTGTGCCTGATGTTTTTGTAAAAAAACTAAAAGGGCTGTGGGTGGTTAGTTTGAATCCCGACATCGCACCCAAATTACGTGTTAATTCGGGCTATTCAAATTTAATAAAAAGAGCCGATAATAGTAAAGATAATGTTAGCATGAAGGAGCACTTACAAGAGGCTCGTTGGTTTATAAAAAGTTTACATAGTCGAAATGATACTTTATTGCGTGTTGCTAAAAGCATTATTGAAAAACAACAGGCATTTTTTGACCATGGGGCTATAGCCATGAAACCCTTGGTGTTACGGGATATTGCAGAAGAGTTGGAATTACATGAATCGACTATTTCCCGGGTAACTACGCAGAAATATATGCACACACCTAACGGTATAGTAGAATTTAAATACTTTTTCTCCAGTCATGTTTCGACAGAAGGCGGAGGGGAATGCTCTGCAATAGCAATCAGAGCTTTTATTAAAGAGTTAGTCGGAAATGAAAATCCGGCTAAACCCTTAAGTGACAGTAAAATGTCAGATCTTTTGAAAGAAAAAGGCATAAATATTGCGCGGCGAACCATAGCAAAATACCGCGAAGCCATGTCTATTCAATCATCAAGCCAGAGAAAACGTCTCTTATGACAACTGGTAAATATATATTTTAATAAGGAGTTTTATTATGCAAGTAAGTGTTACAGGTCACCATGTTGAAGTAACAGAATCATTAAAAAATCATGTTGAAGAGAAGATTGCTAAGCTTAAACGTCATTTTGATAATGTCACTGATGTACATGTTATTCTGACAGTAGAAAAGCTTGAGCAAAAAGCGGAGGCAACAGTACAAATAAGTGGTGCAAAATTATTTGCAGATGACGTTCAAGAAGATATGTATCAGGCAATTGATAATATGGTTGATAAGTTAGATCGTCAGATTATTAAACATAAAGAGAAAACGGGAAGTCATCGATAAAAGACAGGAAAAAGACCTTATTATATAGTGACAAAAGGTCTTTTCCCTTTTTTGATTAAAATGAGTAAGTATGGAGTAGTTGCCTATTATAAGGATTGATAAGTGGGTAATACTATTCTGTTTTGTCGAAGCTTCTTTAGCAAGGTTGGGTTACAATAGAAAGCTGAATGTATTGATAGATCCTCAGTCATAAAATAATGAGATGAAGAATAAATCCTCTTTACTTCATGGCTATGAACTTAACCTGAGATTTGGTTTTTGGGTTAATTAAACTTGCAATTTTTACTTAGGAAGTGAGGCTTTAGCTTTGCCTGACTCATGTGAGGCTTAAGCCTCACTTCCAACAAATAACAATTAACCTGTGGTTTGTTAATAGCCATGTTTTACTTTTAAACTTTTGTCTATGCCATCATCAATTGTAAATGAAGAACATAATAAAAATTTGTTAACCCAGATTGTTGGGTTATTAGAGACAGGATTACAACTTGAGATAAGAAATTTTGTCCACTCTTTATATCCAGCAGAAACGGCACATCTACTCGAGTCATTAGATTTAGAACAAAGAAAACAAATATGGGCTGTTATTCCTCCTAATGTAATGGGAGAGATTTTGGTTAGAGTGCATACGGAAGTGGCTCAAGGTCTGTTAAAAATGACCGATAGACGTGACTTGATCAAAGCAACAGAAAACCTTGAATCAGGTGATATGGTTGATTTGTTACATGTATTGCCAGAGCCATTATTGTCAGAAGTAATGGAGGCAATGGGAGTTCATGAAAGAAATCGATTAGAGTCTGCATTATCATATGATGAGCATACGGCGGGTGGATTAATGTCTCTGGATGTTTTAACCATAAGACCCGATGTAAGGCTTGACGTTGTTATGCGATATTTGCATAAGCGAGGGGAAATGCCATCTTCAACAGATAATTTAATTGTTGTTGATCGTTCTGATCATTTATTGGGCGTATTATCGTTATCAGATTTATTGACCAATGAGCCGCATACAAAGGTATCGGATGCAATGGATGCAAATGTCCGGGGGCTTTCTTATTTAATGCCTGCAACAGATGTTGCTATGTTATTTGAGCAACATCAAATATTATCAGCTCCTGTTGTTGATGAAAATAGTCGCTTAATGGGACGAGTAACAATTGATGATGTAGTTGGGGTAATTAGAGAAGAGGCAGACCATTCCATTATGAGTATGGCTGGTCTGGATGAAGAGCAAGATATGTTTGCTCCGGTTATGACAAGTGCTAAGCGTCGTGCTGTTTGGTTGGGGGTTAATTTATTAACGGCATTTTTAGCTTCATGGGTGATTGGTTTATTTGAGGCAACATTGGAGGAAATTGTTGCATTGGCAGTATTAATGCCAATTGTTGCAAGTATGGGGGGAATAGCTGGTAGTCAAACATTAACGTTAGTGGTTAGAGGCTTAGCATTAAGACAGGTAAGTCATGCAAACGCGACGCGCCTGTTATTTAAGGAATTGTCTGTTGGTGTTGTCAATGGTGTTTTGTGGGCAATTGTTGTTGCTGTTATTGCCAGTGTCTGGTTTCAAGATATGAATCTAGGCAGATTATTAGGC
>JAGLUC010000247.1 GCA_023134955.1 Methylococcales bacterium
AAAACCACGTTCACACCTTAGAGCATGGCCAGAAAAAATATTATCCAAACAAGCCTACAATCAATTTCTATCACTTCTTTCCCAGCGTCAACAAGGTATACCGATTGCTTATATTACTGGTAGCAGAGAATTTTGGTCTAGAGACTTTAAAGTCACAACAGACGTATTAATCCCAAGACCTGACACAGAGTTACTAATAGAACTCAGTCTTGAATTAATTAACAACAAGACTCAGACTCACATACTTGATTTAGGCACAGGGTCAGGCATTATTGCTATTACTTTAGCCGCAGAACGACCTGAACTGAAATTTATGGCAACAGACCTTAGCGAGCCTGCATTAAAAATAGCCAAAGAAAATGCAGCAAGCCATCAGATTAAAAATATCCGTTTCATTCAATCCAACTGGCTAGAGCAAATTCCGCCCTCTCAGTTTGATTTAATCATTAGCAACCCACCTTATATCGCTGTTAATGACTCCCACTTATCACAAGGAGATGTGCGTTTTGAACCCGAAAATGCATTAATTGCAGATCAAGATGGGTTGAAAGATATTAAAAACATTTGTCATCAAGCCCTCGACTATTTAGCCCCCAATGGCACTCTACTTATTGAACATGGTTTTGAGCAAAAAATAGCTGTGCAAGCCATCTTTAAAACCTTTGCTTATAGTAATGTCAAAACACATAATGATCTTTCAGAAAACCCCAGAGTAACCACAGGACAATGGCAACTTTAAGATACTCTTTACGTTTAAGATATGCTCTTCACAGAAAAAGCCCCTTAGGTTGAGGAATAAAACTCAACATGTTACCGTAATGTCAAAATATCAGGGCTTCTGCCGCTAACCAAAGCAACTGTATTAAAACTTATAGACTAAAACATAAAATCAATCGAGTCTAACTCTATTGGTTTTGATCCTATTGGTTCGATTTTGAAATTTTAAAGCCTCTGCAGAGCCTTTTTTATAAAGAGAATAAAACTATGTTCAACAATGAACCAGACTTTGAAGATGAAAATAATGACGATGACTGGATGACAACGTTATTAAAATCTCCCATATTTAGTAACTTGCCTCCCGCCAATTTACAACAGATTATTATAAAGCTTGAAGAAATTGAATATGAAAAAGGTGAACTTATCATCAGCCAGGGTGATTCTGGTGATTTCTATTACTTAATTAAACATGGACAATGCTTGCTTTCAAGAAAACCCACCCCTGGTTCTAAAGAAATTAAATTAGGACAATTAAGTGATCATGATACTTTTGGAGAGGATTCTTTACTTTCTGGAGAGCCAAGAAATGTAAATATTACCGCATTAACTGATATATCTTTACTTAGGCTTTCTAAAGATAACTTTATTTCACTAATAAAAAAGCCATCACTTCAGTTTATTGACAATAAAGAAATTGAAGAGCAAGTAAGAAATGGTGCGACCTTACTGGATGTGCGGACAACTGATGAATATAAAAAAAACCATATTCCCGATAGTATCAACGTACCTTTTTTCTCCTTACGGATGCAACTCAAATCATTTGATAGAGAAAACCCCATTATCGTAGTCTGCGCCAATGGAAAGACAAGTGAAGCGGCCGCCTTTTTATTACTTCGCCATCACATAAGTACTCTCATTGTCGATGGAGGAATGGAAAAAGTGGCTGGCGCAATAGAGACCGTTCAAGCCGAAAAGCCAGAGCAAGCGAGCGAAACTAAAAAAACTGATAATTCCAGCATTGATGCAAAAAAGACAACAGAAATATCTGAGTTGCCTAAAGCCAATAGCAAGTATAACAAAGAACCAGTTAAAGAAAGTAAGCCAACAATATCGACAGAATCTTCTGCTGATATACAAGCTCAACAATCTGTTTTAGAAAAAGAAAATCAGCAATTAAAACAAGATATTCAAAATTTAATAACTGAGAAAGATGACATGGAGGCAAATCACCTCTCTTTATCTCAGCAATATGAATCCAAACAATCTAATTTAGAAATAAAAAACAAACAATTACAACAAGAAATTGAAAAGGTACTATCAAAAAAAGGTGACTTAGAAAGAAAGCAACTCACCTCACAACAGCAAACAGAAATGGAGCAAGCTTCTTTTGAAAAAGAGAATAAGAAATTAACACTCGATATTGAAAAATTAATCGCCAAGATAGATGATTTTAAAGAGAAATACCTTGGGTTAAATAAAGAAGTAGAAGCCCAGCAAGCAAGCTTAAAAAAAGAAAATCAAAAATTAACACAGGATAATAAAGAATTATCTGCTGAAAAAGATAGCTTAGAAACAAAGTACCTTGAGTTAGATAAAGAAGTAGAGGCTCAGCAAGCAAACTTAAAAGAAGAAAATCAAAAATTAACACAGGATAATAAAGAATTATCTGCTGAAAAAGATAGTTTAGAAGCAAAAAACCTGAACTTAAATAAAGAAGCAGAGGCTCAACAGGCTACTTTAGAAAAAGAGAATCAGCAATTAGCACAAAATATTGAACAATCAAATGCAGAGAGAGATAGTTTAGAAAAAAAACACCTTGCATCCCACAAGCAATCTAAAGCAGAAGAGTCTACCTTAGGGGTAGAAAATCAAGCATTAACAGAGAAGATTGAGATATTAAGCTCAGAGAAAAAAGATTTAGAGAAAAAGTATCTTACATTAAATGAGCAATCTGAAGCTCAAAGTTCTACCTTAGAAAACGAAAACCAGAAATTAACACAAGTTACTAAGAAATTAATTGCAGAGAAAAAAAGTTTAGAAACAAAAATCATCTCGCTTAGCAAACAATCTGAAGCTAAAGGCTCTGACTTAGAAGTGGAACATCAAAAATTAATACTAGAGAAAGATAAGCTACAAACGAAGTTTGATACTTTATACAAAGAAAATGAAAAGCTAAAAGCTGTTCTCAGCACTATTGAGTTGTGACAAATGAAAAGTCTTAGAGTCAGGTTCAATGCCGTTAAGTTAAGAATAATGATGCAAATGTAGCCTTGATGCAGCAGTCACAACCAGCATCCTGCTTCAAATGTCACTTACACACCACTGTATTTTTAAGTAGAATCAATGAGTTATAAGCAAAACCTTGATTACACTTCGTTTCATTAAGGCTACGAAAGCCTAAGGTCTTTTATACTCTTTACGTTTAAGAACGTCCCATTCTAGTATGTAGATTATTGTGATGAGCTAGGCGTATAGCAGCAGGAATAGTAATCTATTTCAATGCTTTACTCGGCAACCGCTCCTCGGTAATGGCTCCTGCATTACTCTACTACACACCATCCTTGGTGTTATGCGCTGCGCTGCTCTACTTCATATCATCCATGGCATTAAACAACGCTCATCGCGATAAGGTCGAGTGCCAGAATGGGGCATTCTTGACCATTACAAGTATAATAAAAGGCTCAACAAACCAAAAACTCAGGCTTGATTGAAACTATTTTTCTTAGATTTTCATCTGAAATACTTATTAAAATACTGGTAAAATAATTTAACAGATCATACTTAATTTTAATTTTCACCCTATTTTTTTGTAAAGCATTGAAATATATTGCTATTGCTGCTATTTTACGCCCATGCTATCACAATAATCTACACACTAAAAAAAGGTATTATTAAGCGTGAAGAATATAAAAGAAATTCAATTATCCAGAAAAATAACCACTCAATTATTACATTTAGCACAAATATCACCTGATAAAGAAATCTGTGGTTTAATTGGATCAGTTGATGGCAGAGCCTCTACCTGCTATCCCATTACCAATACTGCACAACAGCCTGAAATTCAATTTCAATTAGATGAAAAACAGCAAATTAATGCTATGTCAGCAATGAGAGACAGGTATGAACAGCTTTTTGCCATCTATCATTCACACCCAACCGCACCAGCCAGCCCCTCTGCAACTGATATTAAACTTTCTGCCTACCCTGCCGCTATTAATCTAATTATTTCGCTCAATACTAAGGGTATGCTAGAAATCAAGGGCTACAAGATCAAGCAACAATCTGTTGAAGAACTTTACCTTAGCCTATTAAACGATTAAGCTAAGCTGATGCGAATTGCTTTCAGAATTTTTAGAATTATCACCTTATTATCAATTTTTGTATTCCTGGCTTTTTATGCTAAAACACAAAAATTAAAATCAACTTCCTGGTCACAGCCTTTACAAGTAGTTATTTACCCGATGAATGGTGATGGCAGTCCAGTCGTTGAAGAGTATATCAATCAATTAGAGGAGTCTGTTTTCAGTGAAATAGACCAATTTTTCCAAAATGAAGCCCGTGCATTTGAGTTATCCATTGAACACCCCATAACAACTGCACTTGGTCAAGTCATGCTCAAACATCCTCCTGTCTCACCAGCCCCAGGTTCTAGCTTTGCTGAAATAGCCTGGTGGGGAGTAAAGTTTCGCTATTGGGCTTTTAGACATACGCCTGATGATCAATCTAATCTTCATCGTATCCGTGTTTTTGTGCATTATCATAAAGATGAAAAAGATAAACTATTACAACACTCTCTAGGATTGGACAAAGGACTATTAGCAATCGTCCATGCCTTTGCATCAACAGACCAACAAGCACAAAATAATATTATTATCGCCCATGAACTTCTGCATACTGTCGGTGCTACCGACAAATACAATATGAACAACCAACCTGTTTATCCTGATGGTTATGCGGAACCAGAACAAACGCCATTATTTCCACAAACATTGGCAGAAATAATGTCAGCAAAAATTGCTTTATCCAGTACTCACTCTGAAATGGCTGAAAACCTTGATCAATGTATTATTGGTGAAAAAACAGCCACAGAAATTAACTGGATTCAGGTTGAATCTAACACATAAACCGTAAAGGATTATATTTTAGGTATTCTTGAGCGTGAAGAGTATATATAAACTAAATATCATTCTTGGCTATATAGGATCAATAAAGTGCAGTTGTTTAAATCATTATTGGGGAAAAAAACATCTACTCAAGGTATTGTGGCACTATGCTTTACCTCTGATGGTATTTCTATTGCTATTTCCGACTACACTAAAAACCAGAAACAGTCACTGACTCATTGTGAATTTATTGCTACTAATAAAAAGCAATTAACCCTAAAACAATTAACTGATAAATATAATCTTGATCATTATGATTGCCATTTAGTGCTTGCCACTGATGACTACCGACTCATCTCTATTGAAGCACCACCGGTAGCTGACAATGAGCTAGCTGAAGCTATACGCTGGAAAATAACTGAATTAGTGGACTTTCCAACCACCGATGCAGTACTTGACTATTATCAAATGCCCTCTTCAAACAGGGCTAACAGCAAGAAAATGATCGAAGTTGTTGCCACCCCCCAGTCAACCATTCAACCTCTTGTTGATTTATGCCTTAATTGTAATTTACAGATTAAAGTCATTGATATTCAAGAAATGACTTTAAGAAATTTAGCCACCTTACTTCCTGAAAATGAACGCGGCATTGCAGTATTGCACATACAAAAAGTAACAGGGCACATACTTATTGAACAACAAGACATCATTTACCTTAGTCGTAAATTAGCCACAGGTTTTGATCATTTAGGATTAAATGACGTTAATTTAAACAAGGAACAAATAGCTTTGGAGCAAAATGGCTTAGCATTAGAAATCCAGCGTTCCATTGATTATGTAGAAAGTTTCTATACCATACCCCCGACCTCTGAGTTAGCAGTTATTCCCTTGCCAGAAAACACTCAAGGCTTATTAAATATGCTTAATAATAATCATGGTATTACTGCCAGAGTTATGGATTTATCAACTATTATTGATGGTAATATTTTATTGGATGATAGCACCCAGTCTCACTGTGCCACGGTTATTGGTGCAACCTTACGAAATACCCCAGAAGAAACATTATGATACAGCAGGTAAACTTATACCAGGATAGTTTAAAACAAAGTAAAACCAGACCTGTCATTGTCTACTATATCTATGGATTAACCGCTTTATTTAGTCTTCTTATTAGCTTTAGTTTTTTCCTGAATAGCAATATTAAAAATACAAAAGCAGACATAATTAGCATCAAGCATAAACTCAGAAATGCAAAAACACACGTACAATTATTACAGGTTCAATACCCCAGACAGCAAATCAATAAATTGTTAACTCAAAAAATCACTCAATCTCAAGAAATGCGCACCAGTCTGGCAAATATTATTTCTTTATTAACCGATAAGGAGTCTGATCAAACCCAGGGTTTTTCCAGGTATTTCTCTGCATTTTCCAGGCAAAATATCCCCGAATTATGGCTTAATAATATAATCATAAATACACAAGAAAAGAGTCTGCATTTATTTGGTAGTACTTATTATCCTGAAAAAGTGCCCATGTTGTTACAAAAATTACATCGCGAGCCCATTTTTCAGGGAAAAATATTTATTAAATTATTGATGAACAAAGCTGAAAAGTCTGACAAACAAATAGACTTTGTTATCAGCACAACCCTAAAAATACCTGACATCTAAATCATGAATAATTTCCTTTTAGAACGATTCAATAATTCAACAGTACGTGAGAAAATAATGTTTCATGCAACCTTGCTTTTTATCATTTGGGGAGCGTGGGATAATTTCTTTTATCAACCCATTGCCGAACAGCAAAAACATTTATCAACTGAATTATCAACTCTTAAAGTAAAGCTTTCAGCACAACAACTTGCTGCCACACAAATAGAAGCTTCTGGAAAAATAGACCCCAATCTGGCTAACAAAAAAAAACTGGATGAGATTAATAGCGAGTTAAAAAAGCTAAAGAAAAAACTGGACATTGGAGAAAAGAAGTTTGTCTCAGCTCATTTAATGGCTAAGGTTTTACGCGATATGCTTAAACAAAATAAGCGACTAACATTGATTAACTTAGAAACATTACCCGTAACCAACTTGTCTGAACTAGGTCAGCAAAAATCCTGGATTTTTCGTCATGGTCTTTCAATTACCGTTAGCGGTCATTATTTTGACACCTTAAAATATTTAAAATCTTTGGAATCGCTACCTTGGCGTTTCAATTGGGATAGTATCAATTATCAAGTCAAACAACATCCCATGGCTGAAACCACATTCCAGGTATATACCTTGAGTTTTGAGGAGAACTGGCTTGGACTATAAACACCCGCTTGCTTTACTGTTTTGTTTTTTGCTATTCAGCACAATTTCTCACGCTGAATTCAAAGACCCAACAAAACCTATGCGTTTTTCCCCAACGTTAAGAACGTCTAATTCCAGCCATAATTTAAGACTAAAATTATCAGCTATTTTTACATCAAAACATACTAAACGCGTCACTATTAATGGAATAACCGCTAAACAAGGTGAGATAATTTTATCTAATATTAAAATCTTAAAAATTTCCCATAGCTCCGTAAAAATCCAGCAAAACGGTATTAACCGAACACTTTATCTATTACCTAAATTCAAGAAAAAAATGCGCCAATCTAAAACAGGGCTACAACAATGAACAAAATCATCTTACTGATACTTTTATCCCTGCTTTTATCCTGCTCAACTATTCCTACGGCACAGGACAAAACTATTGATGATGCATTTGAGACACCAAAAACAAGTACAGAAACCAGTCCACATACACCGCCAGACGCGATCACTGATGCTTTAATTCCTGAATTTGATCAAACCCTTTTTAATGCTTCTCATAGAACAGAGCCATCACGTTTTAACATTTCTTTACATGGGATCAATGCCCGTGAATTCTTTATGGGCTTAGTAATAGATACTAATAAAAACATGCTGGTTCATCCTGATGTCAAAGGTTTAATTTCTCTAAAATTAAAAAATGTAACCCTTGCTCAAGTAATGGATGCGGTACAAAAAATCTATGGCTATGATTACAAAAAATCTGATATTGGCTACATTGTTTATCCTTCAACTATACAAACCAGAATCTTTAAACTCAATCGTTTAGACCTTATTCGAGAAGGACAGTCCAGCACCCGAGTAACATCTGGTCAAATTTCTGATAACTCAAATAAAAGAGGCCGCCGAAATAGCAGTTATAGCAATAGTAATAACATCAATGATAATGGTGACAGTAACCAACGTTCCTCTATCTCCCAATCATCGGGTAGCTGGATTAAAACCAAAACCAAAACAGATTTTTGGCAAGAAACTGAGACCGCCCTGCTCTCCATTATTTCAATAGACCCACAAGCAACTGTCGTCATTAATCGTCAAACAGGCACTATTGTTGTTCGCGCCAAACCTATGCAACTAAGAGAAGTTGAACAATTTATAGGGATCACTCAAAACCAGCTAAGTCGACAGGTCATTATAGAAGCTAAAATTATTGAAATAATTCTTGATGATAGCCATCAGGCAGGTGTTAACTGGCATAGCATTGCCAGAGAAGCGGTTAAAACTGCTCCTATACTGACAGGTATTGGTGCCTTAGGATCAGCATCAGTATTTAGAGAGATTTTTACCGTAGGTGCTAGTTCAGGTGATTTTGCTGCTTATATCGAATTAATGGAAACCCAGGGTAAAACTAACATATTATCCAGCCCTAGAATTTCTACTCTGAACAATCAAAAAGCCATTATTAAAGTGGGTGATGATGAATATTTTATTACCGAAATAACATCTGACACCGAGACCAGTGGTGTCGGTTTGTCTCAAAGCCAGGATATTAACTTTACCCCGTTCTTTTCTGGTATAGCACTAGATGTTACCCCACAAATCAATGATAATGAAGAAATTACTCTGCATATACACCCGTCTATTACTCGAGTAAAAAATCAAATAAAAGAATTTACCATTAATGGAGAACCCGGCTCCTTACCTATGGCATTAAATACGGTAAGAGAATCCGATAGTATTGTTAGAGCTAAAAACGGCCAAATAATCGTTATTGGTGGTTTGATGCAGGAAATCACTATAGAAAATAAAAAAGGACTCGCCTTATTATCCCAAATTCCTTATCTCGGTAATTTATTTAGAGTGAATACAGGGGAAACTAAAAAATCAGAATTGGTCATTTTACTTAAACCTACCATTATCAATAGCGATGCTGATTGGTCACCCTATAAAAACACCAGCAAACAACAGCTAAAACAATTACAAAACCATCCATTATGGAAATAATAGATACCGTTAAAAGGAATTCAATTTTTCTGGCAAATAAATGTATCTAGAACACTTTGGGCTGACTGAATTTCCCTTTGGTTTAACCCCAGACACACAATTTTACTTTGACCTACCCAGCCATAGAGAAGCCCTTAATATTTTACTGATTGCCCTGCACAATGGCGAGGGCTTTATTAAAATAACAGGCGATATAGGAACAGGTAAAACCATGTTATGTAGAAAACTGTTAAATCAACTACAAGCTCCTTTTGTCACCGCCTACATACCTAACCCTCATTTAACGCCAGCCGGTCTTCGCATGGCAATTGCTGACGAGTTAGGTATTTCATATACTCGAAATGCTGGACAAAGCAGAATGTTACAACAAATTAACCAGTTTTTACTTAACGCTGCTGCTAATCTACAAAAGCCCGTTTTAATTTTTGATGAAGCGCAAGCCATGCCTGTTGAAACACTAGAAGCATTAAGACTATTAAGCAACTTAGAAACCGAAAAACAAAAACTGTTACAGATTGTTTTATTCGGTCAGCCTGAACTTGATGTCTTATTACAAAAAAAATCCATCCGCCAGCTAAGGCAACGTATTAGCTTTAGTTACACATTAAAACCACTCTCAAGCCAGGATGTGAATGCCTATGTTAAGCATCGTTTAATGATTGCCAATCTAACTACAGCTAATTTATTTTCCCCCATTGCTAATAAAGCCTTACATTTTTACAGCAAAGGCATTCCTCGCCTGGTAAATATACTCTCTCATAAAGCACTATTATCAGCTTACGGAAAAGGACTAAATAAAATAGGATTTAAACAGGTTCAACTGGCAGCACAAGATACTGAAGATACAGCTAATCGCCGTCTCCCTTTTGAGTGTAGAAAAAGTATTTTATTTTTTCTACTATTCAGCATCAGTTTAATGATTATTAAACACAAGGTCTTACCATGAGTTTACTCAATCAGGTCTTGCAAGATCTGGAAAAACGTAATACCAATAATATACCCGAAGAATATGAGGCAGATATATTAAGCCATGTTAAAAGCATTTCAGTCAGGCAGTACAAAAGCTATTACCAAATAGCCAGCTTGATGCTGTTTACCAGCATTATTGTTTTTACAATTTATCATTTTAAGCCTAATCAATCGGCAGCTTTAATCATTGCACCTCAACAAAAACTGACTCAAGCCTTAAAACCAAATAATTCTGCTAAATACGTACAAACACTAATTACAGAAATACCATTAAAAGAAGATATAAAAAAAACCAGGCAAGCAGCTATAAAAAACCAGGCTGT
>JAGLUC010000248.1 GCA_023134955.1 Methylococcales bacterium
CCTAAATAATCAATAACAAAAAAAATAAAATGTTTGAAATAGAATACGAATTTAAAGAAGAAGATTTGGTTCATTTTAATGAATTACGACTCAAAAGTGACGAAGAAATGCAGAAAACCATACGCAAAAGCCGGCTGCTTGTACCAGGTGCCATGTTGTTGATAGGTATGTTCTACTATGTCTATTATGCAGACATGAAGACCACGGCATATATTGCTATCCTGGCTATTGCCTGGGGAATAGTTTCACCATACATCATGAAAATGGATATGCGTAGACAATTTCTTGAAAAATATACTGAGGTAGAAAAAGCTGGCATGTTTGGGATACATAAATTAAAAATAGAGCCTAACTATTTATTAGAAGTATCACCTGCTGGCAAACATAGAAATTACTGGAAAGATATGTTACGTGTTGATTATGTAGAAAAGTATGTACATATCTTCATAGGTTTAGATTCGGCGATTGTTATTCCTGTAGAACGGATTAAAAGTGGTGATTTGGAAAAATTTGCAGAGCAAGCAGAAAGTATGATTGAGCGCTTGGGCTAGGGTTTTGTCTATTTTGATTTGATCGGGTTATTTTGTAGCGCGATTTTAATCCACTACAAGACCCCATCACGTTTTTGAATATAATAGCGGCAGGCATCAACACAGCTAGCTTTATTAGAATATGGCCCACTAATTTGATCAACAGTAAAAAACCACCACTCACCTTCATTATTAACATAATATCTGTCTTGCGGTTTAAACAATGAGTTTAGTGGCTTGCCAGAATTTCTTTTCATCAACATATTGTATCCTTTTGATGAGTCTATTTTTTAGCTTTCAGAGTTTTTCAAGATAGTTATACTCTTCACGCCCAAGAATACCCCACCCTAGCACGCATATTATTGCGATGAGCGTTGTTTAATGCCATGGATGGTGTGTAGCAGAGTAATGCAGGAGCAATTACCGAGTAAAGCATTGAAATAGATTGCTATTCCTGCTGCTTTACACCTAAGTCCATCACAATAATATACGCACTAAAATGGAGTATTCTTGAACGCAAAGAGTATATTTATAAATCATCCTTTAAAAGAAACACTCAACTTTAATGCTGAACTTTAAAAACATATCTTTACGTCGTGGTGCGCACGTTCTTTTTAGCGACACTACATTTACCATTCATAAAGGTCAAAAAGCCGGATTGACTGGTGCTAATGGTGTAGGTAAATCAAGCTTATTTGCTATGTTGCTAGATCAACTGCATGTAGATGAAGGTGATTTCTCCATGCCTCCAGGACTGGAAATTGCTCATGTAGCCCAGGAAACGCCAGCAGTAGATAGATCTGCCATTGATTATGTGATTGATGGTGATAAGGGGTTGCGTCAATTACAGCAACAATTAATCATTGCAGAACAGCAAGATGACGGCTTAAAACAAGCTGAGTTACACGGTGCATTAGATCATGTTGACGGCTATACCGCTCAAGCCCGTGCCTCAAGACTAATGAATGGCTTAGGGTTTACCGCTGGGCAAGAACAAAACACAGTAAAGTCATTTTCGGGTGGCTGGCGGATGCGCTTAAATTTAGCACAAGCACTGATGTGTCGATCTGATGTTTTATTGCTGGATGAACCCACTAACCATCTGGATTTAGATGCCGTCATTTGGTTACAAGACTGGTTATGTAAATATCCTGGTACATTATTATTAATCTCTCATGACAGAGATTTTTTAGACTCAATTACCGATCACATCATTCATATAGAACAACATCGAGCCGTTATTTACACTGGCAATTATTCGGCATTTGAAAAAATGCGTGCTGAAAAACTGGCTCAGCAACAATCAGCTTTTGTAAAACAGCAAAGAGAAATTGAACATATTCAAAGTTTTATCACTCGCTTTAAAGCACAAGCCACCAAAGCAAGACAAGCACAAAGCAGAATTAAAGCCTTAGAGCGGATGGAAGTCATCTCTCAAGCACATGTGGACTCACCCTTTAACTTTTGCTTTCCTGCACCCGAAAAAATGCCTAACCCATTACTTCAACTTGAGGAAACGGATATAGGTTATGGCGATAACATAATTATTAATAAAGTCAGCCTCTCCATCACACCAGGAAACCGAATTGGTTTATTAGGTCCAAATGGCGCAGGTAAATCCAGCCTGATTAAAGTTTTAGCCGCCGATATGCAAGCTTTATCAGGTAAAGTACAAACAGCAGATGCATTAAAAATTGGGTATTTTGCACAACACCAACTAGAGCAATTACGTCTGGATGAAAGCCCCTTATGGCATTTACAACAATTAGATAAAAAAGCCACAGAAAAAGAATTGCGTAATTTTTTAGGTGGCTTTGATTTTAAAGGCGACAAAGTAGTTGAAATTGTCAGACCTTTTTCAGGCGGAGAAAAAGCACGCTTAGTGTTGGCATTATTAGTTTATCAAAATCCAAATTTATTATTACTTGATGAGCCAACCAATCATTTAGATTTGGAAATGCGTCATGCACTCAGCATGGCTTTACAGGATTATCAAGGTGCAATGGTAGTGGTTTCGCATGATCGGCATTTATTAAGATCTGTCACCGACCAATTGTTTTTAGTCGCAGATGGTGAAGTAAAGCCCTTTGATGGTGATTTAGATGACTATCGACAATGGTTAGTCGAGAAAAAAAGAAGCTCACAAGAACCAAAGATTGAAGCAGAAAAAGGTGACTCAACTGTTTCAAAAAAACAACAGCGCAAACAAGATGCAGAGCGTAGAAAACAATTAAAGCCGTTGCTTAATAAATTAAAAAAAGCTGAACAAACAGTAGAAAAATACCATGCGCAACAACAACAAATAGAACAAAAGCTGGCTGATCCTGATATATACAGTGATACACAAAAGGAGTCATTAAAGAAATTATTGGCAGAAAAAGTAGTTGTTGATAAAGCTATGGAACAGTCAGAAACTGAATGGATGGAACTCGAAGAGTTATTGGAGCAGGAAAGCTAAATTTCATGTTTGGTATATACTCTTTACGCTCAAGAAGATGAGCCTTTAGAGAAAGTATTATCCTTTTATTAATCGTTCCAAAAGTATTCG
>JAGLUC010000249.1 GCA_023134955.1 Methylococcales bacterium
CACGCCCATGCTGGGCGTACACAAATCGTTCAAGTTTGACCTACGCTTCGCTACGGCAACTTAACCCAAACGTTATTTTATGTAATAAATAATTCTTCGGTGAATAACTGCTGTAGGTGTGGGTTCAATCTTTCGATGATTGGTTTATATTGCTAATTTTCAGCTATCAAGTAGGGATTAGAGTTTCACAGTGTTTGGTAAATGGTATGTGACAACCGTGACTGCTCTAAATATTGGTGTATATCAATATATTATGTTTTTCATATTGTTTCATAATTATTATTTCTAACGTGTAGACATCGTGACGACGAGTGACACTAGTCACGGCGTGTCACGTGCTGTCACTATCATATTGCTTTCAGTAAGTTCTATTTAAATTATTTTAACCACATGAATTTTAAGTATAAATTGTGTTTTATCACGGCTGTCACAGTTGTGTAATGATTTACTGGTCTTTAGTTTATAAGCTCAAGTGTTGTTCAACGTATGAGCTTATTGATTTTTGCCCTTGAATATCTTCTTTGTTTAAAAGTTCTTTTTCTTGTAATTTACAGGTAAGAAGATAGTTTTTGGCTAAAAGCCCAATAACTTCGGTTTTATCTGTTTCTATTTCACCCTCTTTAAAAAAATCATTCATAAAATCGGTTGAATATGACTTTTGGCTGATAGCTTCAATTTTTAGATCATTCTCAAGAATCCCAGTAGTTAGAAGTTTTTGTTCATCGTGAGAGATTGAAGATGAAACCTGAAGATTATCAATAATGCTTAATTCATCTAATGAGTGATGAGATGGAGTCATTTCAAATGTATAGCCCAAGTTACTACAGTAATCTTGTAGAGTTTGGAGTTCTTCTTCGGTAAAAGATCCTTTATCTGTCTCAAATAAGGATAGGTAGGTTCTTTGTATGCCTGTTTCTTTGGCTACAGTTAATTGAGATATGCCTAATTCTTTTCTTGCTGTTTTGAACTGAGCACCTGTTAATATTGGCATCATATGAATGCCTATTTGCTTGCTAATAAAAGTAATAGGGTTGCATATAGGTTGCAATAAGACAATGGATGAAAATTAATGTGTTGTTGGCTGTGAAGTGTTTGTGGCTTAACTATTTGATTTTAATTGAAATTATTATGGCGTCCCGAGAGGGAGTCGAACCCCCGGCCTGCCCCTTAGGAGGGGGCCGCTCTATCCAGCTGAGCTATCGGGACAACACTATTATTTTATCATAAGGTGGTTGATTTATCTTTTCTGTTTTCTGATGTCTTCTCGCTGTAGCAATGCGTGATTATTGGTTAAACTTATGCCTATCCTATGCCTGGAAATTAAGAGTTTTTATCAATATGCTTTATACAGAAAATAAGTTATGAGATAACTTTTCGTTATATGCAGAACCATCAGGGCCATATGTTGATGGTTGTTCTGATTTTCCCTTTAAAATATTCAGGGTACGCTGGTTGTGTTGAGCTAGTAAATTAATACTGGCACCGTTTTTTTCATTGAGTAAAAGACATTTTTTTGAAACAGATAGAATTTCATCCCATAAGTCAGATGAAGCTGTTGTATCAAGAGCTGTTTTTTCAGCTTTTTTAAAATACTCAGCAACACCTTCAGAGCTCATTTGTAATTTTTCAGTTGCTAAAACCTGAGTGAATTGTTTTGAAAATTGATTGAGCTGAGAAACTATTTCTTTTTTGCTGTTAACTATTTTTGTTATAGAAGAGGAGTCTGCATTGTTTTTTAGATTACTGGCTTCTTTTGTTAATAGAGCCAATAATTTCGAACTTAAGTCTAATCCATTTTTCAGTAGCTTCTCGGTGATAGGATATGTTTTGTCTATCATAGCGATATTTTAAGTATTGCTAAATTGCTTTTGTTCTATTTGAGTCATTTTTGCGGCAATTTTTTCGATATTGATAGGATACTCACCGTCTGCTAATGCTTGCTTGATTGAGGAGACACGATCAGTATCAATTGAGCGTGCCAAACCAGTAGAATCAAATGTTTTGGTTATTTCTTTGGCAATAGTGGTAAACGCAACATTATCCTTTGATACTGGTATTTCAGGGTGATTGGCATTATTTGTTGCTTCAGATTTTTGTGACAAATTTGTGGCATGTGATTTGTCTGTTAATGGTTGAATATTCATAATATTTCCACGTTTCTTTTAATTAGTTGTATTAGCGACAGTTTGTTTAATTACTTAAGTACTTATTTTATAAATTTTATAACATAATTTCAACTTGCCCTTGTTTTATAACAGTTGCTTGTATAATCTTTTGAGATGTTATATTTCTAATTCTTATATTCTGGTTTTTAATACCATCCATCATAGCAATACCAGTGACGGTAATATTTAAATTTGGACTATTTACTTTAATGTAAACTTTTTCTCCTTTTTTTATGAGCTTTGGTTCACGAAAATGTGATTTATTTATTACAGTCCCTATATTTAAGTTTCTACTGGCAAGTTTATTAATAATCGCTTGAGGGTTTGTTAAAAATCCAGAGCGAAGCGTTGCAATGTTGTTTTTTTTTAATTGAACATGGTGACTGTTAATGACAGCACCCCGAGGAATAGCTTGGGTTAAAACAATAACATCTTTATATATAATAATGTTAGCAGAAGTGTAAATAGTCCATTTTTTTGTGCTGTTACACTTTACCCCGATGGAGTTTCTGCCTGCTTTTATTGATTCACTGTGGGTAAAAATCTCTAAAGGATTGGTACAGAGAGGAAGTTGTAGACGATTATCCAGGGCAGCTAATTGTAGCTTGTATTCAGTATCATGGGATAAATTAGCTAAAATATAACTACGTACAGCATCATGTATGGAATCAGTTGATTGAAATGATGCTGCTAGTAGCATGTGCTGGCTGTAGCTAAATAATAATAAGCTGATAATAAGTGAGTTTATTTTGTTCATTTCAATGCGCCAAATTTATGTCTTTATTAAACTGTAATTAAAATAATGCATAAATCACGCCAAATATTTTTTAAAGTAAAGGAAAACAAAGCCGTTATATTAAAGAACATGACTATGAACTTATTACAGGTTAACCTGAAATTTGGTTTTTGGGTTGATTAAACAAGCAATTTTACTTAGGAAGTGAGGCTTAATAGACTGTAAAAGTATTCGCTCCAGCTTCCCTCTTTAGCAAAGAGGGGGTGGGGAAGATTTAATTTCAAAAAACAAGCTATTAAATATCAATAGCTTATTTTTTTAAAAAGCCCCCCTTTTTCAAAGAGGGAAGCTGGAGCGAATACTTTCACAGTCTCTTCAGACTTGCGCGAGTCAAGCGAAGTTGAAGCCTCACTTCTAACAAATAACAATCAACCTATGGTTTGTTAATGGCCATGTTAAAAAAATATTGTACTTATTAGGGGAATTGTATGTCCGGTATATTAGAAGGTGTTGATAAGAGAACTCAGTTAGCAGGGCATAATCGATTTGAACTTTTATTATTTAAGTTGATTGGTCGTCAACGATTTGGCATTAATGTTTTTAAAGTTCAAGAGGTTATTCAATGCCCAGAATTAGCTCAAATTCCTAAATCTCACTCAGTTATATGTGGTGTTGCCCATTTACGAGGAAGAACAATCCCCGTGTTAGACCTTTCTATGGCAATAGGGAGAGCAGCATTGACCCGTGATTCTGATTGTCATGTAGTGGTGACTGAATATAATAGAGCTATACAAGGGTTTTTAGTGAGCTCGGTTGATAGAATTATTAATATAGGTTGGGATCAGGTTAAAGCACCACCCAGTGGGACTGGGAAAGAAAGTTATTTAACAGCGGTAACTGAAGTTGATAAAGAATTAATTGAAGTGATTGATGTTGAAAAAATCATGAAAGAAGTGATGGGGGGAGAGGATAATGCATCGGATGAAGCAATTGATTTTGAGGAGTCGGCTTCTGGTGGGCATGTATTAATTGTTGATGACTCAAGTGTTGCTAGAAATCAGGTGAAAAGAGTATGTTCCCAAATTGGAACGCAATGTACTACCTTAAAGGATGGCCTGGAAGCTTGGGAACATCTAAGGAAATTAACTAGTGACGGTATTGATATTACAAAACATTATTCTATGATTATTTCAGATGTGGAAATGCCGAGAATGGATGGTTATACATTAACCAGAAAAATTAAAGCTGATCCGGAAATGAAAAATGTATATCTCGTTCTTCATACCTCTTTAAGTGGTGTATTTAATACCAGCATGGTGGAAAAAGTAGGGGCTAACAAGTTTCTGGCAAAATTTGATCCAGATAGTTTGGTTAAAACTATTCAACAGCGATTAAAAACCTTGCATGAAGAGTCGTGTTAATGCAAGAAAGAGTGAGAATGGGCTACTTAGTATGTTATCTTAAGGCGTTGATCAAGAGGAATAGAGAGTATTACCATGCTAAGTGAAAAACGGGGGGCTGGTGGTAAAGGCGTGCAGAATAAAGAAATGGAAGCCAATGAATACAAAATGATTCAGAGTTTTTTAAGCCAGTCTTGCGGTATTGTATTAGGTGATAGTAAGCAGTATTTAGTTAAAAATAGACTAGCTGGTTTATTGCAGACATTTGATTTAGCATCGTTTGCTGAGTTAGCAGTTGCCCTGCAAGCCAAGAGTGCTGCATATACGAAGATTAAAAATGCAGTTGTTGATGCTATGACAACTAATGAAACTTTTTGGTTTCGTGATGATATGCAATTTTCAGAATTAAAAGACAGAGTTTTTCCGGAAATTTTTGAGAAAAAACTAGGTACAATTAAAGTTTGGTCTGCTGCCTGTTCCTCTGGGCAAGAACCATACACTATTAGCATGTGCGCAGAAGATGCGAATAAAAAAATGGGGCAAACCCGTAATGTACAAATTATTGGGACAGATATTTCAGAAACTATTTTGCTAGAAGCAAAAGATGCTGTTTACACGGAAATGGCTTTAGCCCGTGGGTTAGATTCGGAGACTAAAAAACGATTTTTTCAGAAAACCCATGGTGGATATAAACTTAATAATGAAATTACTCGTAAAGTAAGGTTTCAACAATTTAACCTGCTTAAACCGTTTTCTGTTTTGGGACGGTTTGATATTATTTTTTGTCGGAATGTTTTAATCTATTTTTCAGATGAAGTGAAGCGAGATATTCTTTCAAGAATGGAAAGTTCTTTAGAGCCAGGAGGCTATATCTTTTTAAGCAGTACCGAATCAATGCCTGTAAGTGTTAAAGGATTGGAGGCTGTCAGAGGAAGACGAGTTCATTATTTTAAAAAAAGGCTATGTCACCGTTAAGTGTGGAATTTTTTAAATGCTTTGATCGTTCTTAAGCCCTCCCTTGCAGGGGAGGGAGGTAGACCAACGCATGGAGCGGTTGCCGAGGAGAAATAAAACAATTCTCTTTTTCAAAATTCTTTTTTTGATTAATATCAAAAAGAAAAAAGAGTTTAATTCAAAATCTCCTCACCCAACCCTCCCCAGCAAGGGAGGGCTTTTAAGAGAATATATATTTACCCG
>JAGLUC010000025.1 GCA_023134955.1 Methylococcales bacterium
GTGCGTGTAATGACGGTGTTATAGGATAGTTCTTCTCTTTCTAAATCTTCAGCAACAATATGTTTTCCTCCATGAATAGTACGGCCTTCAAGTAAAGAAGAAAAAATAGTCTGGTGATAATGACTGGTTGAAAAAATCATTTCGCTCATTAAATCAGTGAGAATATGCCCACAATACTTACGGCGTGATTTTCCGCGCAACTCTGGTTTTGCTTTAATGCTTGTATGAGGAAGGATCTGAATGGTAATTTTAGGGAACAGGCGCAAGCGAACAATATTTTTAAGTCGTGAAAAAGGCGTGTATTCAGCGCCATGTATGCGAACAGGTAATATAGCTGCGCCAGACTTGTCAGCCACCATCCCTGTGCCATCATATATTTTCATTAACGAACCAGTGACTGTGATACGTCCTTCAGGAAAAATAACGGTTTTGGTATCGTTTTGCAAATGATGAATCAATGCCTTTAGCGATAAAGGCAGGGTAGGATCCATAGGAAATACTTGAGAGAGCCCCAAAAATGGCTTCATCCACCAGCGTTCTGAAATATGGGTGTTAATGGCAAAGGTAATGTCATCAGGTAAAAACACACCAAGTAATAGAGGGTCTAAAAAAGAGGTGTGGTTAGAGATAATCAGTACTCTCTTTCCTGCTTTTTTGTAATTATTAAGACCTTTGACTTCAACTTTGTAAATTAAAGTAAGTAGCCAGTGTAAAATTTGTTTTAACATGATTATTCTCCTTTAAGGAATCTCTGATCAAGTCTAATTATTTTTAGCTTGCTAAAACCGTCGATATTTTCCACCAAGATCGGCGCAATAGAATGACTATTACTTCTCACTTAGTGAAAAATAGCGACAGTTTTTTCTGCGCTAAATTCTAATCAACTTAATCAGAGGTTCCCTAAAAAAGCTTAGCAGAAATTTAGAGTTACTATAAACACGGTTCAATTAAATTTTAATAAATTCTTGAGAAATAAAATGCACGAGGCTGAAAGAGTTTATGGTAACAGAAAAAATTATTAGCAGTTAGAGAGCACAATATAAGTATATAATAAAAAAATCCAGGATTGACAGTACTGAAACAGCGTAATTAATTAATGAGAATACTGAGTCTTTTTTTTAAAAATATCAACTCACTTGAAGGTGAAAGTCGAATTCATTTTGATAGACCACCTATTGTCGATGGTGGAGTGTTTGCAATTACAGGGCCTAATGGCTCAGGAAAATCTACTGTCCTGGATGCTATTACCTTAGGTTTGTATGGTGAAACTTTTCGTTTTGACAGACCTGCACAGCATGTAATGACCAAAGCAACAACTGAAAGCTTTGTCGAGGTTGAGTTTGCTTTAGGGGATAATAAATTCAGATCAAGCTGGCAGGTTAATCGTAAAGACGATCAGATAGATGGTGAGTTAACAGCACCTGAAATGAAATTGATTCAGTTAAATGGTGATGAATCAGAATCTCAAACTATGGAGCAAACTGCTGTAAAAGTACGCGATAGAGTTGCTGAACTAATAGGGATGGATTTTCATAAATTCAGCAAATCAATGGTATTGGCACAAGGTGATTTTGCTGCTTTTTTAAATGCGCTAGACAGTGAGCGCATGGATATTTTAGAAAAAATCAGTGGTGTAGATATTTATGCCAGTTATAAGCAACAGGCAGAAGAGAAGTTTAATCAAGCTCAGATTCGGTTACAGCAAATAGAGCAAGATTTAAATATTATCCCAGTGATGGATGCCACAACAAAAGAAGCAAGAGAGCATGACCTTGCTGATTTTAAACAACAGCAGTTTGAATTTAAAACTGAGCTGGATGAAGTTCAACAACAATTAGCTGAGACGCAGAAAATCTCTGCTTTGAACAAACAAATTGAAGTATTAACTCAACGACAGCAGCAGCAGCAAGTTCAACTACAAGAAAACCAGCAGACACTTGATAAAATTCTAGGGTCTGAAGATTTAATGCAGTTTGCAGAAGAGTTAGTAATAGTTGACACTAAAACCGAATCTACACAACAAAGCCGAAAAACCTTAGATTCTTATTTAACTGAACTGGAAATGCTTCATGCGCAGCTTAAAGCCGCAAACTTTGATGAAAATACGCCTGTTACAGACAAATCATTTGATCAGCAAAAAACTAGTGTTGATGAGTTAAAATTAAAACTTAGCGAATTAAAGTTCGACTTGCCTAAGGAAAGCGCATTATTTCAGACATTAACGCAGAAAATTAATGAAAAAAAATCAACTTTATTGACAACAGCAGATTGGTTAAAAGATCATGCGGCAGATGAAAGTTTAGTCAATAATTTCCCGGAAACAGGCAAATTAAAAATACTTAGAACTGAATTAGCAGAGTTAACGGTTAAGCAGAAAAGTTATTCAAAATGGTCTAAAACAACGCAAGAAACATTAAAAAATAAAAAAGCCAGAGTCGTTGAGCTTAAGGAAGATACTGTCTATTTAAAAGGGCAAATAAACGGTATTGAAAAATCATTGCAAACAATGGCAGATGGTCATTCATCTGAAGATTTGCAAGACATGCAGATAGAGCAGCAACAACGAATTGATAATTTTCAGGAATTATATGAGTTAGCTAATGTAAATGCAAAGCTGGGGCATGTCGGTTTTTTTGCACAAATATTTGGCTCAAAAAATATCAACAAGGAAGAAATAGACTTGATCATGGAGAGTGAACGAGTGCAGCTGGAGTTAGGTAGAGAGCAAAATATAGTTAAAACCCTTGAATTAACTGTTACTAATGAAGCATTGCTAAAAAAAATGCAGCCAGACAGACAGTTTTTGGTTGATGGAAAAGCTTGTCCTTTATGTGGTGCGCTAGATCATCCTTATGCTAAATATACTCCCGCAGTTTCCAACTCTACTCAGGCACTTAATGATCAACGAAAAAAAGTTAAAGAGCTTATTGCTAAAATAGATAGCTTAAAGAAGCAAATCGCTTTATTAGAAAATCAGGCAGTTAAAGCGGTACAAAAGGACAGTCAATTACTTAATGTGCGTGCACAATGGAGTGGTCTGGTTAATCGGTTGAATGTAGCCAGTATGGATTTAGATATTAATAATTTATCTTTAATGAAAGATAAATTATTAGTAGAAAAGAAAGAGCTAAGCAATATTGTAAATTTACAAAAGCAATTTGTTAAGCAATTAGGGCAAATATCGCAACATGAGCAATCAATTGAAAGCAAGAGTGTCTTGTTAAAAAGATTAATAGAAGAAACTGAACTTTTACAGGCGGAATGGGATGATCGTCCAGTGGAATCAATTGATTTAGAAAAAGCATATAGCCAATGTCTAGCAGACGAAAAACTATTGGCAGAAAAGGTGCTTGAGCAGTTAAAACAGTTGAGTGAAAAACTCCCTAAGAAGGGTAAAGAAGAGGTCTTATTTGAAAGACTTAATGCTCGTCGACAAGAATATCAAACGCGAGTGATGAGACAGAAATCATTAACGGAAGAAATTCAGTTGATGGAGCAACAGCTAAATGTCTGTTCAAATAAAATAGATCAAGTTAATTATGGTATTCAGCAATGTTCAGAACATGTGCAAAAGGAAGAATTGGCAGGGCTACATTTGTCTTTGATAGAAAAACAAAAATTAATTGCAGATAAAGAAATCATCTATGCACAGCAACAGACTGAGTTAACTGATTTAAAACAAAGTTTGCAGGATAGAATTAAACACATCACCAGTGCAGATCTAAATGAGTTGAGGGAGTTGCTGGCTTTGATAAAAGGCAAGTCAGAAATAGAGCAAAAACAACTTGAATTAAGTCAAAGCCTTGATGATATTGAAAAGCAGCTGATGAATACTCAAGTGCAATTAGAAGCAGGGCAAAGCAGCCTGTTAACAGCCATATCTGAAGAAGAATTACTCGAAAAACAACAAGCTATAAAAGAAAAGTTAGATATTGCTGAGCAAGAGATTAACAGTTTGCAAAATCAACTAAGTAACCACGCTAATGTACAAGAAAAATACGATCAGGTATTAGCTAAAGTAGAGAGTCAGCAAGCGATTTTTGATGTCTGTCAATCAGAAATAGAGTTAATAAATAATGAAAATGGTATCCATTTTAGAACAAAAGTTCAGCAACAAATGGCTGATAAATTATTATCTCAAGCTAACCAGATTTTAGAAAAATTAAGTGGTCGTTACTATGTTAGAAAAGTAGTGAGTGAGCACGGTCTGGCAATAGAAATAGAAGATACTAAGCAAAATAATGTGCGTAGATTACCTAAAACACTGTCTGGTGGAGAAAGTTTTATTGTTAGCCTGGCTTTAGCGTTAGCATTAGCTGAAATGGCAAATAATGGGCATGCCGTTGACTCCTTATTTTTGGATGAAGGCTTTGGTACTCTAGACTCAGAATCACTTTATCTAGCCATGACAACGCTGGAAAGTTTAAAAACACACGGTAAAATTGTCGGTGTTATTTCCCATGTTGAAGGCGTACGTAAACGAATAAAAACACAGATTGAAATGAGTAAAAAACCAAATGGCTTGAGTGCTTTGAAAGTAATTTCTTAAATGTACTGGCTCAGACTTTACCCAACAGTTAGTTGTTTTTCAAGGTGTCTCTTAATGATTCGCTACAAACAAGGCAATCATTATGATGACCAATTCAAAACCGAGAATTCGTCCTTGAGATTCAAAAACTATTTTTTTCGATGTAATGTGATGTTTATTTGCATTGAGTTCAAGATAGATAATACCTCCAATGCCTATGGGAATTAAAAAATAACTAAAATGATAAAGTGGTGTGCGATAAGAAAATAAAACGTCAGCGAGTAAGTGGGCAAGAATAAAAGAAAAAAAACAGGTGCTGGCTAACCACATACTTAGCTCCATTGGATAAAACTTTATATGAAACATTTGCTTTTCTTTGATGTGGTGCAGGATATTGATTCTTGATGATGCGTATAACACAGGCAGGTAATAGTAGAAGATAACCGCACTCAGGGGATACATCAAGGCAGATATATGTTTGAAAAAAGACAAGCCAAAGGCGATAATAATAGCAATAAATAAAGGAATAGAGCGCATGGAGTTCTATATCAGTGTATTAATTAGATGATTTATTCATTATAAGGTCTGTTAATGAAATGATAAACCTTTCTATAAAGGCAGTTGAAGTTATTGGTTTAAAATACTAGTAGTGCGTCAATGTTGTAATGATGGGTAAAAAGTACATTAGCTCTTAAGTCCTCTCCAAAGGGAGACGGGGAAATAGAAAGCATGGAATTCAACATTTCTTTCATTTCCTTGCATCAATTAAGAGAAACTTGCAGAAGAGAATTACTTTAATTTCTCCTCGGCAACTGCTCCATGCGTTGCTCTACCTTCTGCATCCATGCAGTCGTCACCCAAACCCTCCCCAGCAAGAGAGGGCTTAAGAGCAAGAACTCGCCAATACCACATTGATGGATCACTAGTTTGTTAGTATATAATTATTTTTCCTTTCTACATTATTTTTAAAAACATAGAGTTATGATAAGTCGATTTTTTATGAATAGGTTTTTATTAAAAATTATTTTAGTTTTGTTATTAGGACACACAGCTCTGACTTATGCAGAAAGTATACAAGTCATAAAAATTGCTTATATTACCCAAGAGAAGAAAATCCCGGCCGCTTTATCTAATTTAGATGCGTTTGTTCAACAGAAAGGTTTGATAGGTGCTGAAATTGCTATTGTTGATAATAATACCACTGGGCAATTTACTCAACAGTCTTATGAGTTGAAAAAAATTATTGTTCCCGTTTCTGCGGATGTTGTAGAAATATTTAAACAGCAGGTGGGGGAAGATATATCTTTGATTGTTTCTAATTTACCTCGCACACAGCTAATGAGTTTGGTAAATCTTGATTTAGCTAAGGAAATGTTGTTTTTTGATGCCACTACTACGGATGATGAGTTAAGAAATAAGCAATGCCAAGATAACATACTTCATATGCTGCCGAGTAGAGCAATGCGAGCGGATGCTTTGGCTCAGTATATGATGAAGAAAAGCTGGAATAAATGGTTTTTGGTGATGGGGATGATGCCAGCAGATCAGGCTTATGCAAAAGCAATTAAACGTGCTGCAAAACGCTTTGGAATAAAAATAGTGGCAGAAAAACAGTGGACACATACTTATGATGCCCGTAGAACAGCGCAATCTGATGTGCCGGTTTTTACCCAAGGTGTGGATTATGATGTGCTGGTTGTCGCTGATGAGCAAGGTTTATTTGGGGAATATTTTGAGTATAGAAGCTGGATTCCAAGACCTGTTGTGGGTACCCAGGGTTTAGTACCTACTTCTTGGCATAGAACACATGAACAGTGGGGTGCAGTGCAAATTCAAAATCGTTTTAAGGCTAAAGTGGGGCGGTGGATGGGTGAGCAGGATTATGGCGCTTATTTGGCTGTGAGGGCTATAGGTGAGGCTGCTGTCAGAACTAAATCCAGGCAAATGAAAATGATCAAAGATTATTTGCTAGGTAGTGATTTTGCTTTGCAGGGTTATAAAGGTAATCCTTTATCATTTAGAGCATGGAATGGTCAGTTGAGGCAACCTGTACTTTTGGCTGCGGCACGATCATTAGTGGCTGTCGCACCTGTAGAAGGGTTTTTACATCCAAAAACTGAATTAGATACATTGGGTTTTGATCAATCTGAATCTGCTTGTAATAATTTAAATAAGGAGACCCTTCCAGTAAAGCCATTATTGAAAGGTACTTATGACAGCGAAAATGCCAATAGTTATCAACAGATAATTCAACAAATCATTAATAAAATCAAACAAAATTTTTAAGGAAAAATAAAATGAAACAATGGTTTTTAGGTATAGGATTAATAACCGTTTTTTTCAGCCAGACAGTTCAGGCAGAAATTGTTTTTGTTACTCTGGAAAAAGATAATGCATTGGCAATCGTTGACCCAATAGCGGGCAAACTTTTAAAAACAATTGATATAGGTCAGCGACCAAGAGGTATTATTCTTAGTCCAGATTATAAGTATCTTTATATTGCAACCAGTGATGATGATACGGTTAAAATATTTGATGCTGAAACATTTGTAGAAGTAGGGCAACTACCTTCGGGTGAAGACCCTGAAACATTTGCCTTAAATCCTAAAGGTGATCGTTTATATATTTCTAATGAAGATGATAATTTAGTCACAGTAATTGATATTCCTAATAAAACAGAAATTGCTCAAATAAAAGTAGGAGTCGAGCCAGAGGGTATTGCTGTAAGTACTGATAATAAATGGGTGATTAGTGCATCTGAAACAACTAATATGATTCATTGGATTGATGTCGCAACTAATAAAATTGTTGACAATACACTGGTTGATCCCAGACCTAGGGCGGCTAATTTTACTGCGGATAATGAACAATTGTGGGTTACCTCTGAAATTGCCGGTACCTTGATGATTTTGGATGTCAAGACTAGACAAATTACTAAGAAAATACGTTTGGATATACCAGGTGTTAGTGCAGATAAAATTCAGCCTGTTGGCGTGGTTATTGATAAGCAAAGACGTTGGGGCTATGTGGCTATTGGCCCTGCAAATCGTGTGGCTGTAATTAATGCTCAAACTTTAGAGCTTGAAAAGTTTTTATTGGTAGGGCAGCGAGTGTGGAATTTAGCTTTTTCAGCTGATCAGAA
Organism: Methylococcales bacterium; assembly: GCA_023134955.1. GTDB lineage: Bacteria > Pseudomonadota > Gammaproteobacteria > Methylococcales > Methylomonadaceae > QPIN01. The sequence continues at coordinate 7,671 of JAGLUC010000025.1, forward strand.
AAGATTGTATACCACCAATGGTCGAAGTAATGATATATCAATTATTGATCTTGAAAACCATAAAGTGACTAAATCAATAGGAGTAGGGCGGTTTCCCTGGGGGATAGTGTCAAAGCCATGAGTAATCAAGATGTAAGGCAAGATACTATGCTTTTAGTTGAAGATTTAAGTTTCTCCTATAGTGGTAAAAAAGCATTAAATCAGCTTAATTTTAGTATTAATTCAGCAGAGTGTACTATTTTGTTAGGCCCAAATGGTGCTGGGAAAAGTACTTTATTCTCTTTAATTACAAGGCTGTATGACTCACATCATGGCAAAATTGAATTGTGTGGCTTTGATGTAAAAAAACAGACTGGACAGGCTTTGTCTAAATTAGGCGTGGTATTTCAACAAACCACACTGGATATGGATTTAACTGTCATGCAAAATTTGCGTTATCACACAGCATTGCATGGTATGGGGCGAAAAATAGCTCAACAACGAATTCAGCAAGAATTAGAGCGCTTAAATATGTACGAAAGACGCTCAGAAAAAGTCAGGCAGCTTAATGGCGGGCATAGACGGCGAGTAGAAATTGCCAGAGCATTATTGCATAAGCCATCATTATTGTTATTAGACGAGCCGACTGTTGGACTTGATGTGCCCAGTCGTGAATCTATTGTTAAACACGTTCACCAATTGGTTTCTGAACATGGTCTTGCAGTACTTTGGGCGAGTCATTTAATTGATGAAATTTATCAGGATGATCAATTAATCGTGTTAAATAAGGGTGAGATAAAAGCCAAAGGAAATATTTCAGACGTGTTAAAAATCACTAATACATCATCAATTAATGATGCATTTAAATACTTGACACAAGGAGAGGCTAAATGAATGGTTTGCATTACTGGCGGGCAATGTGGGGAATTATTGTCCGGGAATTGATGCGCTTTGTGCGACAAAGAGAACGTTTTATTTCTGCCTTAGTTCGGCCTTTAATCTGGCTGTTTATTTTTGCTGCTGGATTTAGAGCTACCTTAGGGTTGGCCATTATCCCTCCTTATGAAACTTATATTCTCTACGAGGTTTATATTACTCCAGGCTTAATAGGAATGATTCAGCTTTTTAATGGTATGCAGAGTTCTTTATCAATGGTTTACGATAGAGAAATGGGCAGTATGCGAATTTTAATGGTGTGCCCATTACCACGCTGGTTTTTGTTGGCGAGTAAGTTAATTGCGGGTGTTGCTGTCTCAATTGTTCAGGTCTATGTATTTTTAATCATCGCCTGGTTTTATGATATTGAAGCACCTTTGGAAGGGTATTTATGGATATTTCCCGCTTTAATCTTATCGGGTTTAATGCTGGGAGCCTTAGGATTGTTACTATCATCATTTATTAAACAACTGGAGAATTTTGCAGGGGTGATGAATTTTGTTATTTTCCCCATGTTTTTCATGTCTACTGCACTGTATCCATTGTGGAAAATGAAAGAGTCGAGTGAAGTACTGCATCACCTTGCTCATTACAACCCTTTTTCGCAAGCAGTAGAATTAATCAGATTTGCTTTGTACGGACAGTTTAATGAAAGTGCTTTTGTGTATACTTTAATAGCATTTGTTATTTTTATGATGGCAGCAGTTTTAGGTTATAACCCTTCTAAAGGCATGATGATGAAAAAAGGAGGCAGGTGATGAGTTTAGTTGAAATAGTCAATTAAATTACTTTAATATAGTCTAAACTTAATGATTATCTACTTTACATGTCTGCTTTGAAAGGATAGCAAGAGTTTGATTTCTGAATCATCAGGATTCAAGAAAACTTAAAAAACACATGTAAATAGAATAGTTACATTTTTTATCTAACACTAATTATCGGGTCGTTTGTGAAGAATTCTTTTTTTCTCGTTATTCCAGAACAACAAAAAGACGAAAATCTGCTGGCAGCATACAAGAAAGAAGCAATTAATCAATGGTTGCTAGAGTTGCCTACAGCAAATCCTGGGTTATCAACACGATTATTTTATGACTTTATTGAACAGCTTAACACTGTTGAAATGCCAGTCCAGCAAAGGTTGGATGCTTTAGAGGTTTTAAGGCCTGAATTTTTGAGTATTGAGGAATATTTGCGCCCACGATTAATTAGCTCTGGGTTTCCAAAGGGTGAAGACGAACAAAAAGTTTTCTCCTTAATTATTTCTATTGAAAAGCACTTTACTACGGGTTACTGGAATGTTGTACGCGAATTAACAGGTCGGGATGTTGGCTGGTTCAAAGGAAAAGATGCAGTCTTAGCCATTCAGCGAACAATAAAAGGGTTAAGCCGAATTGTTGTTACCCATTATATGATGTTTTTGCCTGTACCTGAGTGGGTATGGATAGATATACATTCCCTATACAGATTAAGTGTCAGATCAAAAAATGAAACAACAAAAGTAAATGATGAAACCTGTTTGCCAGGCAAAACAAGTACTATTGAGGATAGTTATAAACAGATTCTATTATTAAGTCTTGCTGATCCGACGGGTTTAATGCAAAAAGAATTTCAGCAGGTTTATAACTTTATTGGGCAAATAGCGCAACATGTGAGGATTGAAAGTCAACCGATAAAAAAACAAAGTATACAATGCATTGTGCTTCCAGATGAGGATGCTAAACCCTATTTTGATCAGACAGGTAAGCAAGCAGACACAGAAAAGATGTATTTGAATATTCTTAAGCTGAATAAAATGCTGAAAAAAAAGGATAAGTTTAGTAATAAAAACGAAGCCAGGTTTGGCACGATACAGCTATCAAGGAGGTTATCTGACAAGCTGTCAATAGGGTTACTTGAGTATCTTATTCAATGTTGGGAAGGAACTGAATTGAAAGGCTCTTTGCTTTTCACTGATCGATTGGATAGGCATGTTGTTATAGGGATAACAGAGGCACATTTGCTACAACACCCTGAAGATAATGCTAATGAAGGTGTTGAAATATTAGCTGAGAGCTTTTCAGATAAAGCTTTGTCATGTAAATTTGAAAAAATAGGTGTTTTATCAATAGGGAGATTAGTTAGTTACAGGAAAGCTAATGAGTCTAAAAATCAGTATTCCTTAGGCATTGTAAAGAAAATGACGATGCCTAAACAGGGTGGCTGTATAATTTTTGAATTAGAAGATCTATCAGATAATTCATATGTTGTTACTTATTTGAATCGAGATGCAAAAAAAGATAGCGAACCTTTTAAAGCATTACTTTACGGTGTTAAAACTGAAATAGAAGAAAAGAGTTTTATTATATTGGAATCTTTGGTACAAAAAGACGATGATATAATCCGCATAAATATGAATGATGAGAGTTTTCCTATCGTTTTGGTTAATAAGAAAAATGTAGGCTTAGGTTATTTTCAATTTGAATGTAGACGTATGGATGAGGAGAAAGTCATTGAGCGATCAGAGAAAAAAGGTTTTGACTTTATTTAAATTATTTTTCTTAAATATCAAAGGCTTTTAGTTCATAATGAGAGTTTTTAAGGCTAAAGTAAAATGATAGCTTGAAAAGTTTTGTCAGCATGATACCTTTACCAGTTCATATAATAATAAAAGGACGTGTACCCATGTTTATCTTGGGAAAATATAAATAAAGTTTATTTTATTAATGAGTGAGTGTTATTAAATATTCACTGATTTTTAGGTATCCTTAATTTATTTTATACGTTTTTAAAAAAGACTTTTGTAGAGGAAAAAGAATGAGTAATGAAGAAAATTCAAATGAAGCAGTAGATTCAGCGGCTGAAACGGAAACTACTCCAGTAGTAAATATAGTTTCAAAATTGTTGGACTTAAAACAATCAAACCCTAAAGTGTTCTTTGGTGGTATTGGAGCTGTAGTTCTTATTGTTATCGTTATAATAATGATGATGAGTGGTGGGAGTAAAAAACATATCCTGGTAAACGAGAAGGTTAATTTGTCTATTGGGCAAAGCTATTCTCTTAGAGGGGTAAATACTTATGATCCAGTGGCAACTATTAGACTGGTTGCTGTTCCTGGTTCTATTGCTGCATATGATGAGTCGGCAGAGGGTGGTGACGATAAATGTAGGCGTATGAAGCAAGGTACAAGAGTTAAGCTATTACAAGTTCAACAAGCTTTTGGTTCCGCTAAGTTTGTTGAGGTTGAGATTCTTGCTGGTCAATGTGCAGGTAGAAAAGGATGGGCATCTTCAAATAATTTAGCAAATTAAATGTTGACGAAACTAAATTCTGACGTATAATTGGGAAATAAATTGATTTGCGGGAATAGCTCAGCTGGTAGAGCACAACCTTGCCAAGGTTGGGGTCGCGAGTTCGAATCTCGTTTCCCGCTCCAATGATTTCAAAAAGCCGCGACCTTCGCGGCTTTTTTTATTTATACCTATTATCTATAAGGCTGCGTAGCAAAGTGGTTATGCAGTGGCCTGCAAAGCCATCTACGCCGGTTCGATTCCGGCCGCAGCCTCCAATAGTAAGTTCAAGCAAGTCCGTTAAAATACAGAAACCCCACATCATACAAGGCTTTGTCTAGCTTTGTTGTTCAATAAAGTACAATAAGATTCGTTGACATCCAGTTATAAAAGGCGGTATAAGTGGCTGCGTGCAGCAGAATGGAAACATATTAACTTTGATACAAAGGAATGGTGTTATTTCATCATAAAAACTAAATCTGAGCATATTGTTCCTCTAAATTTAGTCAACGAATTTTTTTAAAATAGTTGATTAAACCATTGGTTGAGCTATCAAATCTGTTTACCGTTTGCGCATGTTGAAGTTCTGGATATATGACACCAGCCAGTACTTTACCAAGCTCAACGCCCATTTGATCAAACGAGTTTATGTTCCAGATTGCACCTTGGACAAACACTTTATGTTCATACAAGGCAATCAACGAACCTAAAGTTTCTGGCGACAACTTTTTAAATAAAAATGAATTTGTCGGTATATTTCCAGGGAAAACTTTGGCATTAACCGAGACATTATCGTGTTCGGATGGGTCAAATTCGCTCAATACTTGTTCTGCTGTTTTACCTTGCATCAAAGCTTGAGGTTGAGCCAAAAAATTTGAGATTAACATATTATGATGATCGGGCAGGTCATGATAACTGGATGCGGGAACTAAAAAATCACAGGGAATCAGTTTAGTGCCCTGGTGGATTAGCTGGTAAAAGGCATGCTGTCCATTAGTTCCCGTTTGTCCCCATATAATAGGCCCAGTTTGATAGTCAACGGAGTTTCCTTGCATATCAACACTTTTACCATTACTTTCCATGTCGCCTTGTTGCATGAAGGCGGGAAAATATCGTAAATAATGACCATAAGGTAAAATTGCCTGCGATTCAGTTTTGAAGAAATTGTTATACCAGATACCCAGTAAAGCCATAACAACTGGAATATTTTGTTCAAAAGGTGTCAGTCTAAAATGTTCATCTACTTGATGAGCACCTTCTAATAATTTTTCAAAATTATCCATGCCAATACTCAAAGGTATTGATAAACCAATGGCTGACCAGAGTGAAAATCGACCGCCGACCCAATCCCAAAATTCAAAGATATTATCTGCATCAATACCGAACTCAGTGACTTTTTCTTTATTAGTTGAAATAGCAACAAAGTGTTTATTGACGGCGGATTGGTCTGATAAAGACTCGACTAACCAGTTACGTGCCGATAACGCATTAGTCATGGTTTCCTGGGTGGTAAAGGTTTTTGATGCGATTAAAAACAAAGTGGTTTCTGGGTTCAGCTTGTTTAGTGTATTGAGCAAGTCAGCCTGAGCAACATTGGAGACGAAATGGGTGGTATGAATATTACCAGTCGCATAGGGTTGTAAAGCCCTGACGACCATTTTTGGGCCTAAATCAGAACCACCTATACCAATATTGACTACATCAGTAATGGCTTTACCAGTAAAACCACGCCAGCGACCTGAATGAACAGCATTACAAAAGTCGCGCATTTTACTTAATACTCGATTTACATCAACATTAACATCGTGACCATTAACCATAATGGGGCGGCTATTACGGTTTCGCAAAGCCACATGCAAGACCGCCCGGTTTTCAGTTTGATTGATTTTTTCACCAGAAAACATGGCTTCAATCTTTGTCTCTAATTTTCTATGCCTGGCTAGTTTGAACAATAAAGGCAGAGTCTTGTCAGTGATTCTATTTTTTGAGTAATCAAAAAGTATGTCATTAAAACGTAAAGAGAATTTATCAAAACGACAAGGATCATCATTGAACATATCTCGCATATGTAAATCAGCAACGTTATTGAAATGATTTTGCAACTCATGCCAAATGGCTGAATCTGTTAATGTGGACATATTATCGTTCCGTACTTTAGGTAGGGTATTAAAGTGTAATGAATATAGTCAGGTTAGACAATAGGGGAAGATAATTAACTGGCTATAATGCTGATTCTTCATTCCAAATTTCAGGAGGCTTGTTAATGAATTTAGACATAAATTCAATGCAGGCTGGAAAGCTCTTAGGTCAAGGTCAGGCCTTACATTTGTCATACAAGCTCTTTTTGTTTTAACTTGCAACAAAGCATAAGGTGAATTTACCCAACTAGATGTCAAATGTAAGGCCTGACACCGTGGCTTTTTTAAATGCTATTGTATTTCTTTTACTTTAAATCTAAATTCCTTTTCGGATTCTTTAAAAGAACTCAATTGGCTCCTAATATTCCAAATAAGATTTTCTTCTGATCTGTCATTATTTTTACCAAGCCCACCAAAAAAAATATAAATATTATGTGCGCTTGCAATTAGATTCTGAAACTTTTGACTGGCACTTTTACATTCATAAGGAGACAGTCCTAAATTAGTACCATCAGCATATAATTTATCTATGTGAGCATAATCTCTTGAGAGAATATTTGATAATTCGAGAAAATTAATTTTCTTTGTGTCATATTTAACAAGAGCTGATTCTATAATGGCGACCAAAGAACAAATATTATTCGTAAGACAGAGAACATTTTGTATAAATGTTTCTTTGTCGGTTGTATTGTCGTCATTAAATCTAGCCCATGTTAGATACTCGTAATTCCATTTAACTCTGATTCTATCAGAAATTTCTTCCCCACCGATTGACATTGGCTCAGCTCCTGAAGGAATAAATTCTGAAAACCACTCTGTTTGACAGATAAAGTTGTTGTTAGCTTCATCTTCAGCTGAAGGATATATGAGTAACCATACAACATGTGCTGCTTTATTTCGCCAATGATTACGGGTAATATCGCTTCGATGATATTCACAATTAACTGCTTCAATAGTTAAATCTTTTATTAGGTCAATAATTTTTGACTGCGTATGTTCTTTATTTAAAATCACTCTGAAAGAATATCTTTTTGCTAACCCGTGACTTACGTCGTCGATGCTAGAAATTGTATAACTTTTATGTGCTGATAATTTATTTACTAAACGCTTTAAATCCACGTCCATTCCAGGATTGATTCTCTGGTTCTCAGGTATAATTATTTTCCATCCTTTACCAGTACGTATCACATTTTCTGTTTTTATTGATTGCCAGTAAGAAAAGTGAGTTTCAGGATCATGCAATATAATTAATACTGGCAAAGAATGTTCTACCCAGTATTTTAAATGTTCATTATCCCCTCTGAAAACATAACCTTGTGATATAGGTTCTCTGAACCAAGATAAACCTGTTTTGATTTGTAAGGCTATTAATTTACCTGTTACTGTTTCTCCTTCCACCAGCTCAATGTGTGCATCTATTCCATAGTCACTTACTGGCTGTTCTCTATAAATATATCCTGCACGCTCAAACTGTTCTCCCACTGCCTGAACACCAATTCTGTCTATTTTTGAATTGTGATGTATTTTCATGAGATTAATTTATTTATGGCATTTAACCATTGATTAACAGGCAAATCAGCCCTGTTAAGTTGATATTACCCCATAAATTAGGCAAAAGTACCTATATCTTTCTACTGAGTTTAATTACTAGTTATTCTTATGTCAATAAATCAAAGTCGAAAAATAGGGGGCTAAACATCCGCTTAAAATTCCATCCATTCTTTCAACAAATTAAAGGGCAAATTGTGTATTTACTGTTAGTTATGACTACTCGCTAAGTAGGTTAAAATGAATCTTGTAGATCTTAGATTTATAGTTTTTTGTTTAGAAGGGGTGTCTTTTGATAGCCTAGGAAATCGGTAAAAACTGTATTTTTATGATACTATAAATACACCAAATATATTTTAAGGATTGCTGATGGCTCAACTACATTTTTATATCCCCGATTCAATGGCGGATATTGTAAAAATTAAAGCGGAGCATGCTCATTTATCTGTGTCCAAATATCTTGCAGAACTGGTAAAGCGGGAAGTTGCTAATCAATGGCCAGAAAACTACTTTGATAGTTTCGGTAACTGGGAAGGTGAACCTTTAGAACGCCCAATTCAAGAAGCTTTTGAACAGCGGGAAACATTAGACTAATGTATCTGCTTGACAGTAATGTTTGTATTCACCTGCTAAATAATCGTCATTCGCAAATAGAAAGATATTTCCGCAGCTCCTCACCCTCTGAGATCGCCTTATGCAGTATTGTAAAAGCTGAATTGCTTTTTGGTGCTCGGCATAGCAAAAGAGTAGAAGCCAACCTGCAATTACTTAATCGTTTTTTTGCACCACTAAGTAGTCTTTCATTTGATGATCGATGCGCTGAAGAGTATGGCTTAATACGTGCAGATTTAACCACTCAAGGAAAAATAATAGGGCCGAATGATCTTTTGATAGCTGCTATAGCCAGAGCGCATGATGCCATTTTAGTCACACATAATACTAAAGAATTTTCGCGCATTACAGGGCTACGATTAGAA
>JAGLUC010000250.1 GCA_023134955.1 Methylococcales bacterium
CGTTGCCCCGACCCGATCGGGGAACCGATGACTCGAAACCCCGTATTGCACTTCGTTTCATACGGGCTACAATATGTTGTAATAAAATAATGTCAAAATACCCTGCCAGACTTTTGGGACGATTAATAATTGGCTAGGCGTTGTGAGCGAGATAGCGATTGAGCAAAAGCCGCACCTAGTAATGTAGCATAGGTATAGGCAACGGCAGGTATCTGTAAGCTAAAATCAACCAATGAATGTACCCCAACAAGCAAGGTGGCTGAAAAGCCAATAGCTGGATAGTACCAGTATCTTTTACGGGTCCAAATCCCTTGTAAGCATCGGATAGCAATTAATAAAATAGCAATGCATAAGGCCAGGGTTGGTAGTATGCCCAGTTCAAATATATTTTCTAAATAGGTGTTATGAGCTGCTGTGTAATAAGCTCTAATTGATTGGTTGCGATAGAGTCTGAAACTTTTCTCAAAGCTACCATAGCCCGTACCTAACCAAGGATTTTCTGCAATGGCCTGATTTAAAATAGCATAAACAGCAATGCGACCATTTGTTTCCTTTGTTAACTGAATATTATCCATTCGCTCTATCAGTTTATCGCTACTATTCCAAAAGCTAAAAGTAATAATGGAGAGTAGTGCCACTAGCATTAATAAGCTTTTTCCTTTTTTTAGTTTTCCAGCCAGTAGTGAGGTGATTAAAAATACGGTTATTGCAAATAATGAACTTAAAAAGCCTCCTCTTGAGTGACTTAAAAATAATGCAGTTAAAATGATTGATAACATTAATAATGGTAACCAGGCTTTAATAATAAAGTGCTCAATAAAATACTGAAGTCCAAAATAATTTTTTACACCATAAATAAGACTGCTTTCTATACGCCTAAATAATAACGGAAAGAGGCATAATAGACTGAGTCCAGCGTATGTTGCAAAAGAGTTGCGATTGATAAAGGTTGAGGTGACATTACCTAGGTAAGCTGTTTTTTCAAACCAAAATAATGCTTTATAGTCTCCCCAAAAAGCAATTAATCCATATAAAGCATAAGCGGCACCAACATAGGCAAGGGTGTTGAAAGTGATTGTTGCTTTGTCGCTTTGTCGACTAAATTGAAAGCTTAGAAAAAAAACTAAAAAATAGCTCAATAGCTTCATTAAGGAATTAATGCTTTCTGCTGGAGATAAACTAATTGCTGCCGATACTCTATTGGGCAATTGTTCGGCAGTTAATGCCCAGAATGGATGCATCCATTCACTGGGTAACCAAGAAACGGTTTGTAGGTATATCCAAATGATTGGAATTGAAGCAAGAAAAATCGAGTATTTTATGGGAGATATAGAAATATTATAGGTGTTATTTTTTATTAAAACAGTGCCAAAAAATACCAATCCGATGCAGGCGATAAGTAGGGCGTATAGACTCCATGACCACGGACGATTAGTACCAAAAAACAATGGTGATAAAGAGATAAGCCAAAGGAAAGTACGGAACAGCATATGATTAACTCATGAATGTTTATTTTAATAATAGATTTTTACTTGCTTTTATATTAGCTATTCTTGTGCCTGTGGATTATGTTTTCGCAGAAATCCAGCATTTATTTAACAGGCAAGGAACACAGTATACTATTCCTAAAGGAAAGTTTCCTAAATGGGATGATATGTTAAAGCGCTGGAATAAAACTCAGGGTCTAGTGGATAATGATTGTCAATCGGGGTTGTTTAATAGTTGCTATCTTAGAGAGCTGGAAACATTAATTGCTGATATAAAAAAGGAGCCCGAATGGCATAAAATCAATGAAATTAATGGTTTTGTTAATCAAATGCGTTATCAGGAAGATATTTATGTATATGGTATAAGCGACTATTGGGCGATTCCTCATGAGTTTTTTGATAACGAGTGGGGTGACTGTGAGGATTACAGTTTAACCAAATATTACGCTCTTAAAGCATTAGGTTTGAAATCAAGTGATATGCAAATTGCTGTGGTGAAAGACATCAATATTAATGTGCATCATGCTATTTTGATTGTAAATTATAAAGATGAGCATTACGTGTTAGACAATCGATTGTCTGATGTTATCAAGTTGAAGCGGTTAAAGCATTATCAGCCTGTTTATACGATAAATGAACAATATTGGTGGTTTTATCATTAGTAATATAACTGATGATTAGCCTATAGAGTAGCTGGTATCTGGTGTAAGTTCTGTATTGATTGGGCATTTATTTTTCCTGAATGAAGAGCGCTGGCAATGAGTACTTGATTAATACCTATACTTTTTAACTGTAGTAAATCCTTTTCATCCCTAATTCCTCCCGCAGCAATAAAATCTATATGTTGATGTTTTTTATTAAAAAACATCAACTTTTCAAGATCAGGTCCATTGTTTTTTCCTACTCGGTTCAGACACATAATAATCACTTCTTTAGGCCATAATTCTGTGTTTTCTAGTAGGGTAGCAGGGCCTGTATAGCCTTTATCGGGAAAATAATCTAAAGATAAGATATGTCTTTTTAAGATATTTTGTGTTTTTGTAAAATCCATTTCATCCTGATACTCAGAACCAATTACCAGCCTATAATTTACTTTGTTTATAGCAGGGATATTTTGTATTTTTTGGCCATTATCAACCCAGAATTCAATGGGTTTATTTTTATTAATCGTTTCCTCTATTAATATCAGGTTATCCCCTGTGTTAGTAATGGCATTTAAATCTGCAATATAAAAAGTATCAAATGGATAAAGGGATAAAAAACCTTTTAATACATTTTCAATTGTACTTGACACACATAATTTGGATTGTATAGGTTGATAGCTCAATCGTTGACCTTGTTGAGCTGAAACGACGAGTCCATCTTTTATATCAATAACTGGTATGATTTTCATGGATTGTCTTGTGAAATGCCTTGAGTTTTTTTGTTCATGGTCGATAGCAATAGTAAGAAAACTATTGACCTGATTTTGGAATAAATAAATGAAATTAAAAACTAAGTTAACCTTAGGCTCTTTACTCATGGCATTGATTCCAGCCCTTATAATAGCAATAATTATTGGCTGGATGTCGATAAAATCATCGAATGAAACCTTGCGTACAATGGCAATGAAACATTTGACTTCTGTTAGGGAAAATAACAAAGTAAGAATTGAAAGTTATTTTACCCAGATTAATAACCAAATACTGACGCTGGCAAATGACAGAATGATTATTGATGCTATGTACGGTTTTAAAGTGGCTGTGGATGGTATTGAGTTACAGGCGGATAGCTTAAATGTTGAGGGAATAAAACAGCAGTTGAGCCGTTATTATTCTGGGGATTATTTAGATGAATATGTTAAAAGAAATAGTTATGATTCAGTTTCTACCACAAGTTTACTCAAGCAACTTGATGCAACAGCCAGTTATTTACAATATCTATATATTCAAAACAATAAAAACCCCTTAGGTAGTAAAAATAAGCTACTGGCTGCGGATAAAGATAGTTTGTATAGTAGAGCGCACCGCTTGTACCATCCTCACATCAACGATTTTTTGGAAAAATTTGGATATTACGACATTTTTTTAATTGATGCGGATTCAGGTCGAGTTGTTTATTCTGTTTTTAAAGAGTTGGACTTTGCGACTTCGTTAACAACAGGTTCCTATGCTAATTCAGCATTAGGTAATGCATTTAAACGTGCCAATAGAAGCTCTAAAGCAGAGACTTTTTTAGAGGATTTTAGTCCTTATTCACCTTCTTATGAAGACCCTGCCGCATTTATTGCCACCCCTATTTTTGATGGGGGTAAGAAAATAGGGGTTTTAGTGTTTCAAATGCCAATTGATAAGATTAACAATATCATGACTAATAATCAGCAATGGAAATTATTGGGCATGGGCGATTCTGGTGAGTCCTATATTATTGGTGCTGATTTTAAAACACGCAGTTTAAGTCGTTTTTTAATTGAGGATAAAGCTAAGTATTTAACGGCTTTAACTGAATCTGGTGTAGCAAGAAGCGTTATAAATATAATTAACTCAAAAAATACCAATATTGGTTTGCAGTCGGTTAATAGTACAGGTGCTAAAGCGGCAATTTCTGGACAAACAGGTGAGCAATTACATGATGATTATCGAGGTGTTTCAGTTTTATCTGCCTATGCCCCTTTGAATATTGCAGGTGTTAAATGGGCTGTTTTGACGGAGATAGATGAAGAGGAAGCTTATGCACCAGCCGTTGCTTTGCAAAGAAAAATTATTTCCACAATATTAATAACAGTTGTAAATATCGCAATTTTTTCTGCTATTGCTGGTATTTGGTTTGCGGGTAGAACAGCTAGACCTATGATTAAAATGGCTGATGCAATGAAAGCAGGTCATGGTGATTTAACTTATAGACTGGATGAGAGTGAAAATGATGAAATTGCTGAAGTAGCTCATTATTTTAATACTTTTGCCAGCAGTGTTCAGACAATTGTACGAGAAATTTCTGAATATAGCACACAACTGGCGGCGGCTTCTGAGCAGGTATCAATCAATGCCATACAGACAAATGGCTATGTTAATGATCAACAATCACAGATAGAAAAAGTTGCAACTGCAATGAATGAAATGGCTGCAACTGTATTGGATGTCGCCAGAAGTGCTAGCCAGACTTCGGAAGAGGCCAAAAAAGGTGAGAAGGAAACACAGGCTGGAGGACAGGTTATTATTGAAACAATTGGTGCGATTAATCAGTTGAATAATAATATATCAAGTGCATCTAAAACAGTGAGATTACTGGAACAAGATGGACAAGCTATTGGCGCAGTACTTGACGTTATCAGAGGTATTGCTGAACAAACTAATTTATTAGCACTTAATGCCGCTATTGAAGCAGCTAGAGCTGGAGAGCAAGGTCGAGGGTTTGCCGTTGTTGCTGATGAGGTGAGAACGCTTGCAAGTAGAACTCAGGATTCAACTGAGGAAATTCAATCTATGATTGAAAAGCTTCAAAAAGGCACGGTTGTCAGTGCTACTGCAATGACAGATAGTGTCAAATTGGCTGAAGAAGCTGTTGTTCAGGCACGGGGTGGTACCAGTGCATTAGAACAAATTACTCAAGCTATTACTATAATTGATGATATGACTGCTCAAATTGCAAGTGCATCAGAACAGCAATCGGAAGTTGCTGAAGAGATAAATCGAAATATTATTGCTATTAGTAGTTCGGCTAAAGATACAGTAGCAGCAAGCAGTCAATCAGCTACGGCGGGTGATAAAATGGCTGAATTAGCGACTGATTTAACAAATGCGATTGGTCGTTTTAAATTTTAAATTTTAGATTTGCTTGGTTTTGCTCCCACGGTTTCTGTGTAAATTGGGGTCAGAGTATAATTTATTTCGTGCTATACTAGCCCCTTTTTTATGATTTAAACGTTATGGCAAGATTAAAGCGTGTTGCTCCAGTCGGTGTTCCTCAGCATATTATTCAGCGAGGTAACAATCACCAGCTTTGCTTTGGGAATGAGGATGATATGAAAGCCTATCTTAATTGGCTCAAAGAATTTTCAAAAAAGAGTAAAGTTTCGGTTCATGCCTGGGTGTTAATGACGAATCATGTTCATTTACTCTGCACGCCCAATGAAGAGGGTTCTATAGGCAAGATGATACAGTCTATAGGCAGGATGTATGTTAGATATTTTAATGATAATTATGATCGAAGTGGGACTTTGTGGGAAGGGCGTTATAAGTCATGCCTGGTGCAAAATGAGAGATATTTACTGGAAATATACCGCTATATAGAACTTAATCCTGTTCGTGCCAATATGGTGACAGATCCAGGTGAATATAGATGGTCAAGCTATGCTTGCAATGCACTTGGGCTAGAAAGCGAGCTAATAACACCACATAGAGAATATTTAGCTTTAAATACGGAAAAAGAACAGCGACAAGAGAACTATAGGGCATTGTCTCAGACAGATGTGAGTGAAATATTGTTGCAAGATATTAGAAAAACGGTGAACAGAGGATTGGCATTAGGTGATGAACGCTTTAAAGAAGAGATAGAAATGCTGACTAAACAAAGAGTAACGGCAAGAAAGGTGGGTAGACCCAGGAGGGACGTTGAAAAGGACGATTAATGATACTCTGACCCCGATTAGGAGGTTGCTGGTTTTTGAATTCATTGTCGGTGGTGGCTTTTCTCAACAATTATTACCAGAATCATTGGCAAAAGAAGGCGAATTGATGCTGAAAACATTGGTTGATGAGCTGGCTTTGCTTGCTGATCTTGAAATAACCGTTTTTATTGATTGGCGATTTGAATCTTTAGTCTTATCGGGCAATGTTAATAAGATAGTTGTATCAAGTCAGCAATCGGTTTTTGAGTTATTATCTGAGTATGTAGAAAGGTTTGATTATGTGTGGCCAATCGCACCAGAAATGGAGTCAATTTTACAAGAAATCTCTGTTTTAATTGAAGAAAAAAACAGTCACTTGCTTAATTCATCGGCAAAAGCGGTTGCTGTTTGTAGTGATAAATGGGCAACTTATCGACGCTTAAAAAGCAATAAAGTTTCAGTGGTGGAAAGTTATCAATTACAACAGTTTGATGAAAAAATTGATCTACCATGGGTTATAAAACAGAGGGATGGTGTAGGCTGTATTAATAACTATCTTATTTCTACTCAATCTGAATTTGATACAGTAAATAGTCAAATTAATAAAAAATCGGATTATCTGCTTCAACCTTATATAAAAGGCCAGTCTCTAAGTTTGTCTTGTTTATTTAATAAGGGTGAGGGCTGGATTATTTGTTGTAATCAACAACAGATTTCTGTCAAACAAGGTCGATTTGAATTAAAGGCTTGTCTGGTTAATATTGATACACTTAATGGTATTCAGCAATATCAGCAATTAGTTGATCAGGTCGCCCATGCAATTCCTGGTTTATGGGGTTATGTGGGAATTGATATAATCCAGCCAGAATTTGCTGAGCCTCTAGTGCTTGAAATAAATCCTAGATTAACAACCTCATATGTGGGGATTTATCAGGCACTTGGTTTTAATGTGGCAAAAGCAGTCATAAATTTGATTGATGGTGATCCAGTTATTAAAAAAACATTCAATCATCAAATTGACGTTAATTTATCATAAGGAATGAAAATGCAGCAACGCATTGTAGGCTGGGATATTGGAGGTGCTCATATTAAAGCTGCCGTACTTGAGTCTAATGGTTGTATCTCTAAAGTTTATCAAAAACCATGCCCTTTATGGAAGGGTATTGAACTTTTGCATCAAGCTGTCACTTCAATAATAGCTGAAATTTCTGATAAAGATGCCCGACATGTTATGACCATGACGGGTGAGCTGGTTGACCTGTTTGATAATCGGGATCAAGGCGTTGAGGTGATTATTAAGGCCATGCAGGCATGTGTTAAAAACAGTGAGCTATTTATTTATGCAGGATTTGAGGGCTTTTTAACTCCTCAGCAAATACAAAAACAGCATTATATTTCAATCGCTTCTGCAAACTGGCTGGCGAGCGCATCATTTTCTGCAACTCAATGTCAAAAAGGGCTTTTTATAGATATAGGAAGCACCACTACTGATATATTATTGTTAGCTGAGTATAAAGTTCAAGCCATTAGTTTGACAGACTATGACAGAATGGTTTCTGAGGAACTGGTTTATACAGGTATTATAAGGACAGCCGTTATGGCCGTTGCTCAAACAGCTTATTTTAATGGTCAAAGTATGGGATTGATGGCAGAATATTTTGCGACCATGGCAGATGTCTATCGTTTAACAGGTGAGTTGAATGAAGGGCATGACCAGACTGATACGGCTGATGGCGGAGAGAAAACATTATTAGCCAGTGCCAAAAGATTATCCAGAATGACGGGTTATGAGTTTGTTGAGAAAGATTTGTTAATCTGGAAACAGTTGGCAAAAAACATTAAAGCACAGCAAAAAAACAGAATTAAAAAGGCTGTTGAAAGGCAACTTTCTCGTCACCTTATCACAGAAAAAGACTTTTTTATTGGTGCTGGAGTAGGGCGTTTTTTAGTTAAACAAATAGCCAATGATTTAGGATTTCCTTACCTGGATTTTTCTGAAATTGTAGACAATAAACTAATTAGTTCAGTGGTAGATGTTGCTGATTGTGCACCTGCTGCCTCGGTTGCTAAGCTGGCAAGTAAATACCCAATTTTCAGCTAGTTTTTTGAATCAATATTGTTGTTATAATATACATTCTTAATGTATTTCTCTGTTCAATGACTTCGACACAACAACAAAAAATCACTTTACCCTATTTTGAAGATAGCTCAAAAATATTTCAATCTATAGCAAATAAACCATGGTCGGTTTTTCTTGATAGTGGATACCCATATACTCAGCAAGGTCGCTATGATGTTTTTGCTACAGACCCTGTCGTTACATTGGTTACTACTGGCAATACTACTAAAATTACCGAGCATGATAAGGTTGAGTTTTCTGAACAAGACCCCTTTTTTTTGTTAAAAAAACATTTAAATAAAGGTTTTAAAGCGATTGCAGATATGCCATTTAATGGCGGTGCAATAGGCTATTTTTCTTATGATTTGGCTCGTCGATTGGAGAAAATCCCCGTTATTTCCATGGATGAAGAAAATATCCCGGATATGATGGTAGGGATCTATCCATGGGCTGTTATTGTCGATCATCAAAAAAAGAAAAGTCATTTAGTGGCTAATGAAATAGAGCCGCAAATGTTGCTGAATTTGATTGAGCAATTTAGTTCTATCTCTACTGAACAGTCAAAAGATCAGTGTTTTAGTATTACAGAAAAACCTTCATCCAATATGGATAAGAAAGCTTATCAACAGGCTTTTGAAAAAATAAAACATTATCTGAAAGAAGGGGATACTTATCAAGTCAATCTGGCGCAACGTTTTTGTGCGCAATGTACGGGTAATCCGTGGTTTGCTTATAAAGCCTTGCGCAAAATTAATTCAGCTCCTTTTAGTGCTTATTTAAATATGCCTGAGGTTCAAGTGTTAAGTTCTTCACCTGAACGGTTTCTTAAAGTCAGAGAGGGAGAAGTAGAGAGCAAGCCTATAAAAGGCACACGACCCAGGCTTAATGACCAGGCAGCAGATAAAAACCAGATAATAACCTTGTCAAATAGCAAGAAGGACAAGGCAGAAAATGTGATGATTGTTGATTTGCTAAGGAATGATATTAGTAAAAGTTGTCAAGAAGGATCGGTTAAGGTATCCAAGTTATTTGAGGTGGAAAGTTTTGCCACAGTTCATCATTTAGTCAGTACGGTTAAAGGTATTTTAGCCGATGGACAACATGCAATTGATTTACTGAAGAGTTGTTTTCCAGGTGGTTCAATTACGGGGGCACCGAAAATTCGTGCTATGGAAATTATTGAGGAATTAGAGCCTAATCGACGGGGAGTTTATTGTGGTTCAATTGGCTATATTGGTTTTGATGGTAATATGGATAGCAATATTGCGATTAGAACCCTGGTTCATTCAAATAATAATATCCGTTTTTGGGCGGGTGGAGGCATTGTTAATGACTCCGTGATGGAAGATGAATATCAAGAAAGCTTTGATAAAGCAGATGCTTTACTTGGCTTATTGGAACAATTTCGTCAATAATGAAAGTTATTAAGCTCGGTGGCAGTTTAATGACTGATAAAACAGTGTTAAAGCGTTGTTTAAAAACGATTAAACAACGTTGTTATGAGCAAGTTGTGATTGTGCCAGGTGGTGGTGTTTTTGCCGAGCAAGTCAGAAGCATTCAAAAACAATGGAAATTTGATGATAGAATTGCTCATCAAATGGCATTATTATCTATGCAGCAAATGGGGTTATTGTTTAAAAGTATTGAATCTTCATTTGAAATGGCTGGAAGCCTTGTGGAAATACAACAAGCCTCTTCTAATCAGTTGCTTAGTATCTGGTCTCCTGATATTAAACAGCTTGATAATGATAGCGTTGAAGCGAACTGGAATATTACTTCAGATAGTCTGGCAGCCTGGTTGGCTACACAATTAAAAGCAACAGAGCTGATTTTAATAAAATCTGCAAATATTCCAATGGAAGTAGATTTACAGAAACTACAAGAACTAGGCATAATTGATCCATCATTTAATGAATTAAGCAAAAATTCATCATATAAAATTACTGTTATTAATCATCATAGGTTTAATGAATATTCCAATTTATAGTCAAATACTGACTTTTATAAAGAACAGTGTCAATAGCGTCTATTACCAGAGTAGAGAGTCTTTTCTTGGACATCATAAACGAGATATTGTGGTAATTAATGTTGATCAAGCCTGTAATAGTCTGAAAACGACTAGAGATCAGTTTGAAGATGCATTGGAACAATTTAAAGATATTGTGACCGTTGATGAATCTTCACTTGAGCACCGTTATAACTTATTGAGAAGACAGTTCGAGTTTTGTAAAGCAAGATCAGATGATGTCAGTAGCAGAATTGTGATGATTGAAGAGGCCAGTAATTCCTTGTTCAGAGAGTGGGAAGGCGAGCTGGAAGATTATAATAGCCGTGCTTTACGAGCAAAAAGCAGGCAACAGTTAAAAACTGCTATGAGGCAATATAATCGATTAATCAGAACCATGCGTAATGCGGAAAGCAAAATTCATCCTGTATTGGCAGCCTTTAAAGACCAGGTGCTTTTTTTAAAACATAATCTTAATGCCCAGGCTATTGCTGCCTTGCAGCATGAATTTCTTGAAATAGGTATTGATATTGCACAATTAGTTGAAGTCATGGAAGTGACTATTAAGGAAGCCAGTCAGTTTGTTTCTACATTAGTTGATCAAAAAGCATTGCCTTCGGCTTAAGGAGTCTTTAATTAAGCCATGAGAATAAAATCTCTGCCTACCCAATTAGTTAACCAAATTGCTGCGGGAGAAGTGGTTGAAAGACCTTCCTCTATAGTGAAAGAGTTACTTGAAAATTGTTTCGATGCACAGGCAACACAAATAAACATTGAAATAGAAAAAGGTGGTGCACAGGGTATCAAGGTTCGTGATGATGGTTGTGGTATTTATAAAGAAGATTTACCGCTGGCATTATCTCGTCATGCAACCAGTAAAATAGCTAATCTACAAGATTTAGAGCATGTTGCCAGTATGGGCTTTAGAGGTGAGGCATTACCTAGTATTAGCTCGGTAGCCCGATTAACTTTAATTTCCAGAACTGAACAAGCCGATTGTGCATGGAAAGTAACAGCCGATGGTTCGGAAAAAGACTTTAATCCTCAGCCAGACCCACATCCACAAGGCACAACAGTTGATGTGCGAGATTTGTTTTATAACACACCAGCAAGACGCAAGTTTTTAAAAGCAGAAAAAACTGAATTTTCACATATTGAAAGTTTAATTAAAAAAATGGCTTTAAGTCGTTTTGATATTGGTTTTTCTTTGCATCATAACCAAAGAGAAATTTTAAATTTAAAACCTGCTGAATCAATTTCTGCTAAAGAAAAGCGAATTGCCAATATTTTTGGCTCGGCTTTTATTGAAAATTCAGTGTATATAGATTTTGAAGCCTCTGGTTTACAATTATCTGGCTGGGTAGGCTTGCCAACATTTTCTCGTAGCCAGCAGGATATGCAGTATTTTTATGTCAACGGACGATTAATCAGAGACCGTTTAGTGACACATGCGGTGAAACAGGCTTATCAGGATGTTTTATATCATGGCCGGCATTCGGTTTTCGTTTTATATTTAAATTTAGACCCAGCCTTAGTAGATGTTAATGCTCACCCTGCCAAGTTGGAAGTCAGGTTTCGTGAAGGGCGATTAGTACATGACTTTTTGTTTAAAGCCTTGCATCGCTCCTTAGCTGAAATCAGACCAGGTGAGCAGAAAAGTGTGCTTAAAGTGGAAGAATTTACACCGCTTAAAGGTGATAATTCAAATGCTGATTTAATGGAGTCAGTGCAAAAACAAAGCAGTCTTTTTTCTACACCGCCTCCTGTTCAAGCTTCATTGCCAATGAAAGTCGCGGAACAGATTGAGGCTTATGCAGCTTTATATCCGAAAGATAAGTCAGATTTAGTTGATGATACAGTTAGCCCTTATAGGGTAGATTTAAATATTGTTGAGACTGAAAACTCTTATCCTGATGACCCTATTGAGGGTATGCCGCCCTTAGGCTATGCTATTGCTCATTTGCATAGTATTTATATTTTGTCTGAAACTGAAAAAGGTATTATTTTGGTTGATGCACATGCCGCACATGAACGTGTTACTTATGAGCGTTTAAAAAAACAATATCATAGTGGAACAGTGCCCAGTCAACCTTTATTATTACCATTAAAAATTCAAGTCACTATTGCAGAGGCCGATTTAGTTGAGCAAGAACATCAATTTTTTTCAGGTTTAGGCTTTGAGCTTAATCGTACCGCGCCTGAAGCGATTGTATTAAGGTCAACCCCTGCTTTATTAGGGCGAGAAGATATGGATACTTTAATTCGAGAACTTTTAGCCGATATGGTCAGTTATGGTTTAAGTCGGCGAATTATTGAAAAATCGAATGAGATATTGGCAACTATGGCTTGTCATGGCTCTGTTAGAGCCAAACGCAAATTAACTGTTAATGAAATGAATGCTTTGTTAAGGGATATGGAGCACACAGAACGAATTGGGCAATGTAATCATGGTAGACCGACCTGGATTGAGTTGAGTACTTCAGATTTAGATAAGTTTTTTTTGCGAGGCCAATAAAAAAATAAGTACAACTAGTAGTCCGGCAACTTTGGTTTGATGGATGGAAGATCTAAGAGAATAAGGAAAAAAAGCGTTCATTTTAATACTTCCTCACCCAATCTGCTGGGGAGAG
>JAGLUC010000251.1 GCA_023134955.1 Methylococcales bacterium
CGCCAAAAGAGCATTTAGGTTTGCCAAACAAAGCCGATGTACGTGAAGGCATCATTACCTACAAACTTGCAGCCCATGCAGGCGATCTCGCCAAAGGCTTCCCCGGTGCACAGGTAAGAGACAATGCACTTTCTAAAGCACGTTTTGAATTCCGTTGGGAAGATCAA
Organism: Methylococcales bacterium; assembly: GCA_023134955.1. Lineage (GTDB taxonomy): Bacteria > Pseudomonadota > Gammaproteobacteria > Methylococcales > Methylomonadaceae > QPIN01. The sequence continues at coordinate 168 of JAGLUC010000251.1, forward strand.
TTTAACCTAGGTTTAGATCCTGAACGCGCACGTGAATATCATGATGAAACCATGCCTAAGCAAGCGCATAAGGTTGCGCACTTCTGCTCGATGTGTGGACCGAAGTTTTGTTCGATGAAGATCAGCCAAGAAGTGAGAGATTATGCGGCGAAGCAAGGTAAGGGCGTCGAGGTTGCTATTGATTTAGGGATGAAAGAAAAGTCTAAAGAGTTTACTGGTGGCGGCTCGGAAATTTATAAAAAGGCCTGATTAGTAGTTTATAAGTAGATACTTAAAAGCCCGCTTTATTGCGGGCTTTTTGTTGACTTAAACCCAGGATAAGAGAAGACTGAGTTTTCGCGGGGGAATAATAATAAGCGTCTATTAAGGCGGTATTACCAGGCAGGTTGGACTGACGCTGCTGCATGTGCGCAGGCATGCGCTGCGTGTCAGCTATCTCTTAGTTTACGGGCAGGGGTAACTTGTTAAGTAACGGCTTTCGAGCCGAAGTGGACGTTCGGAATATGTCCTTTTAGCACCAACTTTAGGACTAATAACGCCGAGCTAAAAAGTGTGAATACTTATAAATATGGGAATTATTAATAATTCAAGAATGTTATTAGTCCTAATTGACCGATCTAAATTGGTCTTTTAGGACCACTACTTATAGTTATATCGCTAAAAATGCCAGATAGTAAATTCAGCCTGTATAGGCTTGAGTAATTCCTATAGAATATGTTGAAAATTCAAATTAAAAAGGTAAATACGTGAGTAAAATAAATACATTAGGTCTATTTTCTGGTGGTGGTGGCCTTGATTTAGGTTTTTCTGTTGCCGGATTTAATACCATTTTCTCATCTGATATTGATTCTTACTCATGTGAAACCCTTTCATTAAATCAGAACAAGAAAAATTACCTCTCGAAACATCCAGTATTATGTGAAGATATAAATAGTCTTTCATATAAAAGAATAAAAAAGGAAATAGGAACACAAGATATAGATTTTATAATCGGCGGTCCACCTTGCCAGGCATTCTCTGTTTTTGGAAAAAGAAAGGGCTTAAATGATCCTAGAGGAAATTTAGTTTATGAGTATGCAAGAATCATTAAAGAAATAGAGCCAGAGGGTTTTTTATTTGAAAATGTAGCAGGCTTAAAAACTATTCACGACGGTACATTGTATAGTGAATTATTTGAAACTCTTTCGATAGGTGGAAAATATGCAATTTCCGCACATGAATATGAAGTGGCTGATTTTGGCATCCCACAATTCAGACGACGTGTGTTCTTTATAGGAACCAAGAAAAATAAAGCTATTCCACAAATGGATGCTACACATACACCACCCAATTCAGTGTTCAACGCTCACAAGCCATTTAATACAGTTTCATCTATTCTTGCGGATCTTCCTACACCGATTACAGACTGGAAAGGCGAACCATATATAAACGGTCACGTTGGGAGAAAACATAGCCAGAGAATTATAGATCGATATGATTCTTTATCATTTGGTGAAAGGGATCATAAGACAAGAATAAACAAATTAAATCCAGAAAGACCAAGCTTTACAATTATTGTTGGTTCTGATGCTGGAGGTGGCAAAGGACATGTACACCCATTTGAACCACGTGAAGTAACACCACGAGAAAGTGCACGAATTCAGACGTTTCCTGATTGGTGGGAGTTTTATGGGACTGGAAGGCATATAATTAGACAAGTAGGTAATGCAGTACCACCTCTATTTGCTGGCATTCTTGCGCAACATATAGCAAAAGAAGTATTTAATAAACGGAATAAGCCAAACCTAGATAAACTTATAGACAAGCTGGACTTAGGTTATCTTCAATAATGGAAATAAAAGACTTATTTAGTCACAAAATTCATTCAAGTGGAGATGACTGGCCAAATAAGCTTATTGATATTGCTTCAATATTTTCAGAGTTCGATGGTAAGCCTTATGACAGATCAGCAATTGAAACCCGACTGTCTGAAATAAGCCCTAGATCCTCAGCAGTTGCTCGAGATCCATCAAAATTTCGCGATGAAATTAGCGCTTACCCCGCATATTTAGGCTTATATAGAGTTGAGCTTATTGATAATCAATGGCACATATTTTTAAGTCATACTGCGAAGCAGTTTTTAACATCTGAGGAACCAAATGTTGCAGCATTTATGTTGCTACAAATGACATTATTTCAATATCCGAATGGTATGGGTGTCGCGTACAGCTCAGGCTCAAGTAGTGTAAGAATTCAATCAAACACTCGTGATCGAACACTAGATTTTATAGAAAATGGTATTCACCTTTCACCTCTCCGGCTAATTTGTATGGGTTTGAGGGCGGATTCAATTTTAAAAGAAATAACCCCCTTAGAAGCAGCTCTTACACTTGATGAAGTATTTGTTCTTGCTAATCAAGCGACCACTAACAGTCAGGCTAATCCTAATATTGAAGATGTAATAAATGCACTAATTTCTCACAGGAATGGAGAACTAGTTCCACCTGAAAAATATGAAAGTCGTTTCCATATCTTAAAACATACTAATTTTTTAGTTTCTGGTCGAAATGGAATAAGAATTAGAGATGCACTTAGCGAGACCGATGCAAAAGAATTATTGTTGAAACTTGACACAATAAATTCAATAGATACTCAATTTAAAGAATTTGATAATGCATCGAATAGCGAGGAACTTCTTGATGAAGTCCGCTCATGTAGCTGGGGGAGATATTTTGATGGAGTGAAGACGCTTGAATCTGATAAGGTCAATATTCTAACAAGTGAAAATCCAGCCATATATTCTGAATTAGAAATCATGGCTAGTGATGGAACGCAAAATAAAAATATAGAAATTATAAAATCAGAAAATATATACACATTGAGACAAGTGGATTTCTCGAAAACTTCTAGTGACAACAAGACCAAAAGAAAAACCATATATACTGATCCAGAGTTAACCAAAATAAGAAGGCAGAGAGCAAATCTTAGCCATAAGGTTTTACTTGAGAAACTGCATGACTACCTTGAGAGCCAAGGTGCAACCCCATATGAAAATGAGCATATTGACCTGTTTGCCGAGTTACCTTCAAAAGATAAATACGTTTTTGAGGTTAAAAGCATTACTGTTAACAACCTCCTTAGCCAAACAAGAAAAGGTGTCAGTCAATTATATGAATACCGTTACAGATACCAAGACATCATTGGCTATGATGTAAATCTTTTTCTGGTTTATCCTCAAGAACCAGTAGTTATTCCTTGGTTGCAGGAATATCTTTGCACAGATAGGCATATTGGAATTATTTGGTTTGATGAAAATGATCAAATACAATTTTCAGAAAACTGTACTGATATGGCTAAACCACTAATGAATGAAAACGCGATATAACAAGGCGCTACACTCGGACAATTTTTCCGCTACGCTTCAAAATTGCCGGTGAGCTTAAACGTTATGTTGCATGAATAAAAGGGGTCAGTGACAAACGCATCTCATTCTCATTTGTATTAGTATCATCCCCTGATAGTTAAGTCATAACAGTACAAGGGTATGGTCTGAAAATTAAAGGCAAATTAAAGGGGTCGGAGTGATTT
>JAGLUC010000252.1 GCA_023134955.1 Methylococcales bacterium
AAACCAAATCAAGTTGCTCACAAAACCCTTGATAACGTTTGGCTTGTTGTTGTTTTTGTCCTTTTGTCTGTTCTAAACGATTTACTTCCAGACTAATTTCATCTAATCTCCGTCCGCCATTATCTTCAATACTCTGTTTAAGCTGGTGTTGCCTGTCTTGCATTTCATTGAGTTCTGTATTTTGGCGATCTAATCGACTCAACTGTTTCTGTTGCTCTATCTCTCGCTTATTGATACGTAATTCAAGCAACTCTGTTTTATGCTGCGCAAAAAAAGCATCCAAAGCTTCCCGGCAACGGGTTTTATCGCTGTGTTGTTGTTCATTTTGTTGATAAGTCGCATAATCACTTAACATCGGTTTTAAAAGTAACAACTGATCTTTGGCTTTTAATACCGCTTCATGCGCTCGATTAAGGTTTTCAAATTCTCGACAAATAGAACTAATTCGTTCCTGTACAGGTGGTGCTTCCAGCATGTGGGTACGGACAAATTCAGTCAGATTACCCACCGATTTCATTGAAACAGTTTGATAAAGTAACTCTAAGGCTTGATCACTTTGTATGCCTAATCGGCGACGAAATTCTGCGGAATAATCTTTAAAAGATTCAAATAATTGTAGATGGGGCTGTCGTTTTAAACGTTTTTTTAAATCTAAAATATCATTGCCAAACTGGGAGAAATGTTCTGCAATATTAAGCGACTCAGTGCTTAAACAATAAAATCGTGCGGGCTGGTTTTGGTCTTCTTTACACCAGAAAACCTGGGCAATCGTGACATACTTATCATACCCTGCATTGTAAAAACACCCCAGCAATACGCTGTAGTTATTAATATCACGTAATGCTACCTGTTTGGCAGATAAATCTTCCGCGTCTTTTTCACTTTTATAATGCCCGCGTACATAAGAGTTTAAATTACGTTCTTTACTTTCAGCACCAGCCGCTTTGTTATAAGTAATTTTTTGACTGGGCACTAATAAGGTGGTTAATGCATCGACTATGGTGGATTTTCCTGAGCCAATATCTCCCGTTAATAAGGCATTTTCACCATCGGGTGTTATTTTCCAGATATGTTTATCAAAAGTTCCCCAGTTTAATAACTCAAAACGATGCAAGCGAAACCCAGCAAGTTTGTCATCTGCGACAAAATCCAGTTCAATCTGTTGATTTTGCATATTGTTGATAAATTCTTAGTTTTTCGCTAAAGTCCGCCGTCCAGTCGGCATCAACCAAAGCAATAATAATGCGCTGAATTTCCAGGTTTTCAACATCATTTTTCAGTTTACGTAAAAAGCCCAACTCCACTACTTTATTAATAGTGGCATTAATTGAAGCTGCAATTTGTGCCTCATTACTTTTCTCAGGCATAAATACCAGCATGGTATTAACCAGTTCCTCACGAGAGACAATCACCCTTGTTTCTGCTCCTGAACTATCTGCCTCTGCCATTTTTTTACGCAACAATACACAAAGCAAACTAATCGGGTAACTTAATGGTCGACGGGCAATTAATCGGGGTAAAGGCTCTTTTTCATCTTCACCAGGGCTGGTTTGAGTCAACCAGGCATAGCCCTCAACATCATCAATCTCCAGATTTAAACCAACCACTTTTACATAATCCAAAACTTGAGATTGTAGCTCTAATAAATCATTCCACAGCTGGGGCTGCTGATTTCTAAACAGGATACCCTTTAACAAGTGAATGATGACTGGGGAGATGCTGGGTTGATGGTGTTCTTCGGTCATGAGGTGTAATAAAACCTGATTCTACAATTGATAATCAGTTAACAAGTAAATATTGCCCAATTCTTTAGCTTTATGATAATACTTTTTGTCTGCTGTAATTAAAGAAGCTTGTTGATTAAGTGCTACTGCATGATACAGTGTATCAAATAAGTGATGATTAGATTTGCTAGCTATCCTGCTTGCAAGTTGATACGTTTCCAGGTTGTCACACACTGGAAACTCAAGAATATTGAGTAACTCAATATTTTGCATACAATTTATAACTTGAATACGTGATAAAACAGCAATCACTTCCGCTTGCCAGTGAATGGGCTGTATAGGATTAAGACTGGATTGTTGAATCGCTTTAAAAACAGCAATGGCTTTGTCTGCATCTTCTTCTGTCCCATCATCAGGAACAAACCACTTGATAGTAACACTTGCATCAATAACAACATTCATTATCTTAGGGAACCTCTGATTAAGTCATGAACTCATATCTTGCATTTGAAATATCCAACTTCTACATTGTAAATCTTGATAATAGCCTGCTATTATCTGCGATTCACGCCTTGAATTTGAACATTTCAAATGCAACCTATTTCGCCCCTGACTTAATCAGAGGCTCCCTAAGTTCTTCACGCGCATTATTAATATCATCAGCTGAAATTGTCACTTGTTTTTCTCGCAAGGCAAGAATGGCATCAATTGCATCATGCCTTCTTTTTTTCATCCTGTTTTCTTCAATAGCTCGCTGCATTAATCGAGTTAAAATCGCACTTTTATTTTCTTGTGCAAATTCATTATTGAAAGCTTGTTTAACCTCATCGGGAACGCTAAAATTTACTGTAGCCATAAATATCATTCTATTGTTGAATATTTCAACAATAGATTATCATCTCATACTCACAAAAACAAATATTAAAAACTCTAACAATTCTAATTTACTTACTAGAGTCATCCAAATAATCATCTATCAATAATTTATTATTTTCTACAGAATAATCTTTCGTATATTCAATAACTTTTGTTTTTGAATGCATTTCAGAAAATACTAAACCTTTGGCAATAGTTTCCATAAATATTTCTTTATTAATAGCTGCAGGTTCATACGTAGGGTCTAATTCTATTGCTTTATCAAATGCCTCTATTGCATTCTCATTCTCGTTTAAATAACCGTAACAAAGAGCCATATTACCAAACGCTTGTGGCGTTGTTGAATTGATTGCAATAGCTTTTTGATAACCTGAAATCGCTTTTCTCCACTGCCCACTCTGCATTAAATCAAAAGCGATATCAAATTGCTTTAAGCTTTCTATGTATTCATTCAACCCAAGCCCCGTTTCTTTACGAGTTAATATCTCAAAATCACCTAAAAATTTACTTGCCTGAAAAACAACTTCATCATCATCTTCACCACCTATTTCAATAACTTTTTTAAATGACGTAATCATTTCTACAATATCCATTTTATTCTGTGCGGTAAGTGCTCTATTAAACCAACACTCAACAGAGTAAGGAAATAACTCTATAGACCTATCAAAACATTTCATTGCTTCGTCATACTGATTTTTAATACCATAAATAGTCCCCATAGCATAATGAGTACTATATAAATCTGCATTCTCTTTCAGCAATAAACGTATACTTTTCTCCCCCTGCTCAATTTTACCCGCTTCAACCATCATTAAAGCACGATCAATTTCATCATCAATTTCTGGTGCTATACGTACAGTAAAATGTTCAGATGACTTCCTGGCTTTTTCAATGGAAAATTTTTGAGTATCTTTATAATACGAGCAACCTTCACAATCCATATTACGCATTTCTGCACAACAGCGTGAACATATAAGCGCTTTATCCTTTATTAGGCAACCTCGCTTACCCTTTGTTTTCAAGCAAATAATACATTTTTGTTGTTTCATATGTTTACGGTAACATTTAAGTTTTCTTGATATTTTAAATCATTGTTACTAGCAATAATAGATACAAGATACTCTATCATTAGCACGCTCTGCTAATAGGCGAGAAACAGACCAACTTTACCCTGTCCTCTAAAAGCTCCAATAGGATCATCCCTTACAGGCACAACATGAATTCCATCCTGATCAACTATCCATTCCAAACAGTCACTAGGGGATAAATGAAATTGTTTTCTAATAGCTGCTGGAATAACAGTTTGTCCTTTTATTGTTATTGTGCTTCGCATAAATACCTCTAAATAAAAACAAATTACTTAATTTAAAAAATAATTCAAGATATTAATCGTTCCAAAAGTTCTAGCAGTCCGTATTAAATCAATATCTTTGTGTATGAGGTAGGCAGGAAGAAATACTATCATAATTTATCCAATTGGGGCGCAGTGCTTTAGCCGGCATAGATCTTGATAGTGCAGGCTAAAGCACTGCGCCCCAATAGCAATAGTTCCAAAAGTATTGATAATATAATCTTTGCTCTAAAAATGATTTAATCAGGAATTTAACATGTCAGAACTTATGGATCTATTGATATATTCAATGTCACCAGCTTTATCAATGCCGAGTAAAAATAACACCAGGCATCTTAACTGATTTCTTTAGCCCATCCTCATTAACCCAGGCAATCTCCACTTCCTTATTACTATCAATCAAGGCATGGCTGTTATCCTGGCAGGCAATATTCATATAGGCAATTAATTCACTTAGCCCTTTTTCCAGTGGGTGTTGCTCGCACAAATCTAATAAGGTAATTTGCTGTTTGTTTTGTAAGGCTTTGCTGATTCTTGCTTGTAGCATTTCTGTATCGACATAATGCTGGGTATACAGTAAATCACTGTTAAATTCTGCTGTGCCTGCGGTTAATTTTGTTTCAGGAATAATCGGTCTGCTGGGTGGTCTGAATAGTGTGCGAGAGACGGGTAGTTCAACCGAGGCTTTAATGTCATCTAATAGGGTGAAGTCTTTGTCCTTTGGTGGGTTTTGTTTAATAGCGATGGCTGATTTTTCCACTTCGTGAATAATCGACATAATGCGTTTATTTTCTAACCAGACTTGGTCATCTAAATAACGCCTTAATTGTTCGACCAGGCTTGAGCTGGTGCGCTGGACTTTTTCCCCTGCTTCTAACAGGTGATATTTCATTTTGGGTAATAGTTCATCAGGTTCACAACTCATTACTTCTTCTAAAGCCAGCACTTTTTGAATCAAATCGTTAAATTCATCTTGTTTGGCTGGAGACATTAACAAACCCCAAAATGCCTGAAAGCTTTTGCCTTGATCTGAGTCTCCAATATCATCGTGTTCACCAAAAATATCATCCAGTAATGCGCCTTTTTGTTTGTTACTGGTAGCAATTTTTTCTCGGGTATTTCTATCTAATTGGCGAAAATTATCTTCTACTTGTCTAAAGTCCATTAGCAAACTGCGAGCGGTTTCTTCTAGTTGATAAAACCGTTCTTTTACTTGCCGTGGGTCGTAGCTGATGATTTCACCTTGTTGCAAGCGTGCTATTTCAGCATCAATCTCTATTTTCTGCTTTTCTAATTCACTGATACGTTGCTGAGGATCTGTTTGAGTGGTTTTTAATATTGATTCTAATAGTTCAAAGACTGTCAGTAAGCGTGATTCTGTGCCTATAAATTGTTTTTGTTCTAAGCTGCGTAGCCATTCAATAGATTTTTCACTGGATGGGGTTAAATCAAATTCTGCTTCATCACTGTTTTCTGCATAATATTTACGCAAAAAGGCATTATCTCCATTTGCCCAGTCGGTTAAATAGGCTTTTGCCGTTTTGGGATATTTTTTTTATGGATTTGGCGTTGATGAAATAAGCTGTCTTCTAGTTTTTCTGTAATTTCACTTTGCTTTAATGATCGGCGATTAGGTTGAATAAATGCGCGATAAAAAAAGCTGATAATAAGCGGGGCATTATCTACACAAAGTAAACGCCAAGTGGGATGCTGGCGTAATTTAAGTAAATAGTCGTGATCCATTATCAGTTGTTATTAAGCTCATAAATATAAATTGTTGCGCCAATCACTGCGGTGGGTGCAACCAGCAAGTTAACTACAGGGATGGATAAGCCTACAATAGTTATTCCTCCAAAACTTAAAACGCCCATACGCCTAGTCTTGGCATCTTGTTTTTGTTGATCAAACAACAACCCCTGGTTTTCTAATGGATAAGCCATAAATTCCAAGCCCATTCCCCACGCACCAAATAATGCCCATAAAAACGGCGCGATTAGATTAATCCCTGGAATGATGAATAAAATCAGTAATGGCAGCATCCGGCTGACTAAATAGCCTATTCTTTTTAATTCTGCCGTTAACACTTGTGAAATGGGCAGCTCTTCTACTTTTTGCTTTTCTCCGGAAATAATCTCCAGCGTTTTTGCTGCTAATTTACAGTAAAAAGGGGCGGCAATTAAATTGGCTAAAATAGTAAAGGTAAAAAAACCAATCAATAAAAAGCTGACAAAAAATAATGGCCAGATTAACCATTCTAACCAGGATAACCAGCCAGGTATGAATTGTGTAATCAAATCTGAAATATAAAAATAGCCTAAGGTTAAAGCCACACTGTATAAAACAAAATTAATCAGGATGGGAATTATTAAATATTTGCGTAGCTCTGCTCTAGTCAATAATTTTAAGCCCTTTAAAAAACAATGAATAATATGGGCTGGGTTGTTTTCTTTTTTTAATAAACTCATTTTTGTAAATTCCTTACACCTTTTTTAACGGGATCTAAAACAACCCCTTTTTCTGTCACAATGGCTGTAATCAAATGAGCAGGGGTCACATCAAATACTGGGTTCCAGGCAGTAATATTTAAATTGTCACTATAGCAATCGGGCAAAATTTCTTGTTGTTTACGTTGCTCAATGGTGATGCCTTTCCCTGTCTCCATCTCAAAATCAATGGTTGATACAGGCGCAACGACCATCATTTTAACATTATGTTGT